>NZ_JBDNJQ010000021.1:0-65642 GCF_051172895.1 Nostoc sp. CALU 1950
GAGGTCAATAGTATCACCTACAGCCCCAATGGACAACAGTTAGCTTCTGCTAGTGTTGATAACACCATCAAAATCTGGGATGTCAGTAGCGGCAAACTCTTCAGAACCCTTAGTGACCATAGCGCTGAGGTCATTAGCGTCGCCTACAGTCCCAATGGACACCAGTTAGCTTCTGCTAGTGTTGATAACACCATCAAAATCTGGGATGTTATCAGTGGCAAACTCCTCAAAACCCTGACTGGTGATAGCGATAGGGTCATTAGCGTTGCCTACAGCCCCAATGGACAACAGTTAGCTTCTGCTAGTTTTGACAAGACCATCAAAATCTGGGATGTTAGCAGTGGCAAACTCCTCAAATCCCTGACTGGTCATAGCGATAGGGTCATTAGCGTCGCCTACAGCCCCAATGGACAACAGTTAGCTTCTGCTAGTTTTGACAAGACCATCAAAATCTGGGATGTTAGCAGTGGCAAACTCCTCAAATCCCTGACTGGTCATAGCAGTGGGGTCATGAGCGTCGCCTACAGCCCCAATGAACAACAGTTAGCTTCTGCTAGTTTTGATAACACTATCAAAATCTGGGATGTTAGCAGTGGCAAACTCCTCAAAACCCTGACTGGTCATAGCGATAGAGTCATTAGCGTCGCCTACAGCCCCAATGGACAACAGTTAGCTTCTGCTAGTAATGACAAAACAATAATTTTATGGGATTTAGATTTCGATAATTTATTACTTAGTGGTTGCAACTTGCTGAATAATTACTTCATTGCCCATCCAGAAGTGTTAGAAGAGTTGCAATTATGCCAAACGCGATCGCGGTTAGCGCAAGGGGCAACAACGTTAGTTATCCAAGGTGAGAAGTTAGCGCGAAATAATGATATTAATGGCGCTGTTGAAAAGTTTGGCAAAGCGCAGCAATGGGATAATAAATTAAAGTTTGATTCCCAGGCGAGAGCGAAAGAGTTAGCGAATAAAGCTAAGTAAGACCTAACCCCCAGCCCCTTCCCTGCTAGGCGTTGGGGAGTAAGATTCAAAGCCTCTCTCCTCTTAGGAGAGAGGTTTGGAGAGAGGTCAAAGGTGTTGCTTCCATTCGAGAACTGCTATAAATAATCACAAGGTGGAAGGATGGCATACAGCGATTTTAGTCTCGCTAAGGTGAAAAGGAGTTTTGATTTAACACTCGATGAAACTCAGAATTTATTTGTTGATACAAAACCTGTTACACCATCAGAAACTCTCAGAACGATTTTAATAGATTACATCCCTTTAGCAACTGCAATTTCAACCGAAAAAGCAAGGTCAGAGTTTTTAATTGCACCAATCCTGGCAGAGGTCAGACGATTATTAAATAATAAAATCTCGCTCTTCTCTGGAAATGAATTTAATGTTGATGCAACTCAAGGCTTGCAAGGCTTTTGCGATTACATCATCAGCAATTCCCAGGAGCAATTATTTATTTCTGCTCCGGTAATGTTTATTTTTGAAGCGAAAAAAGAAGATATTATCGGCGGTCTGGGTCAATGTGTAGCGGCAATGATTGCAGCGCAACTGTTCAATCAAAATCAAGGCAATGAAGTTGGGCGAATTTATGGCTCGGTTACTAGCGGAACTAACTGGAAGTTTTTATTTTTAGAAGAGACGACTGTTTATATAGATTCGACTGAATACTATATTAAAGAAGTTGATAAACTTTTAGGTATTTTATTGCAACCTTTTGAGCCTGTTTTAACTGCTGTTTAAATATATTGCAGGTGCTAATGTAACTTACCTGGTCAAGTTTTAAAATTTGCTAAAAAATAAGATAAGTTAAACAACTCGTTTACCATTCAGTATCTAGGCATAAATAAATTTAAAGTTTGTAGTAAGGACTTTAGTCCTGATAATCCTTGCTCTGAGCGATAAATCGCTCACTACAAACTAAGAGTTTATTTTATATTTAATTATGTCTACCAACTTACCACTATTCAATTGATATGAGTCTATATTGTCTAGTTCACGGTGCCTTTCAAGCTACCTGGTGTTGGGATTTGCTAATTCCCTACTTAGAAACACAGGGTCACAAAACCGTAGCAATGGATTTGCCAATTGAAAATGCATCTGCTACTTTGTCCCAACTTGCGAATGCAGTAATTCAAGCGCTGCCAAAAACTGATGATGATATTGTGCTAGTCGGTCACTCAATGGCTGGTACTATAATTCCCTTGGTTGCAGAAGCGGTAAAAGTGCGTCAATTAGTGTTTGTGGCTGCGCTACTTCCATATCCTGGAGTCAGTACACTCGATCAATTTTCTCATCGTCTTGATTCTGATACGCTCAAATCATTCAATTACCAGCCAAAAGACCCAAGTAAACTCGAACAATTCTACGATGAGCCTGATATGTATGAACCAGCTTCCGTAGGCAAAGATTATTCAGACGAAGCAGTATTAAGGGATTTTTTCTTTCATGATTGTCAACCGGATGTAGCACAGTGGGCAATCTCGAAAAGTCGTCCGCAACAATCTATGGCATATATATTTGAAACGAATCCTCTAAAAGCTTTGCCGCATGTTGAGCGTAAATATATTGTTTGTAGCAACGATCGCATAATATCTCCTACATGGTCGCGCTACGCTGCACGCAAGCGTTTAGGAGTCGATGCCATTGAGCTACCTTCTGGACATTGCCCACATCTGTCTCGTCCTGACCTTCTTGCATCAATATTAACTAGTAATTAATTTTTTGATTCATATTTTAGGAAATTAACCGAACCGTATTGAGTGTGAACAAGGGAATATCTTTGAAATTTTAATTCGGGATAGACGAACGATATTATCTAGTTAATAACGACATCAATTTGCAAATTGCGACATTGAATTTGCGAATGTACAAGTGACAATAATTATTTAATGGACACATGGAGAATAACGGATTTGAACCGATGGCCTCTGCGGTGCGATCGCAGCGCTCTACCAACTGAGCTAATTCCCCTTGATCGGTATCAAGTCAAGAGTAATATCACTCTTTAACTCAATCCACTATCACCATAGAGTATTCTAACACTCAGTTACCGATGGCTGAGGCTCTTTTTGAGAATAAACCTTCTGCACCCGTTCGAGTTCTAAATCACTGAGATAATCAACAGTCCAGTTGCAGCAGCGTTGGAGCATGTGGAATGGGTAAGTATTTGCTACACCAACAACTTGCATTTGCGATCGCTTCGCCGCCTCGATACCAGCTGGAGTATCTTCAATTGCCAGACATTCATGTGGTTGAAGATTCAATTCCGGATATTCTTTATTTAGGTGTTTCACTGCCAGTAGATAACCATCGGGTTCTGGTTTACTGGTGGTGATGTCATCACCCGCTACGATAATTTTAAAATGCTCGGCTAGTTTAGCTCGGTGGAGTACCAATTCTATTTCTTTGCGAATAGCACCACTGACTAGTCCTAATTTCAGATTCCGCGATCGCACCTGAAATATTAAGTCTTCTACACCTGAATATAAAGGCAGTTTCTCTATTTTCTCTAGTTCCACCGTATAAGCTTGGGCTTTGCGGTACAACAACTGAGTTAAATAGTTTTCGTTGGCTACTCTACCACGATTCGCGAGTAATTGCTGAAAACAAGCGCGATCGCTACGTCCCAAAGAAGCTTGACGCTCACTCACTTTTTGGGGTTGGAGATTTTCTTCAATGAGAATCTCATCTATCAGTTGCAGATGGATTGGCTCATCGTTAATAATCACACCATTAAAATCAAAGAGAACTGCCTTTAAACTCATGCCATTATGCCAAACGCTGGAGAACCAAGTCCCTCCAAATCATTATTATCTATTGATGTGGGAGTATAATGACGAATATTTTCGGTTTTGATTGGTTTAACGCCGCTGGTTACCTGATGTATCCACCATACATCCTGCGATCGCACTGCTTCAAATCCAGCTCCACCCATATTCGCATCTATACTACTAGCAGCATATTCACGAATATATGGCTCCTCAAAAACATCATTGAGCCATTCTAGCTGACGCAGAGTCTTCTGATTGCCATCTAGAATCAATACTTGCCCTCCAGTTACCAGCAACCGGAAGCTTTCCCGCAAAATTGCTAGTGACACCGCATCTGGTGTTTCGTGGAATAGCAAAGAAGCCGTCACCAAGTCAAATGTTGCATCACTCAAACCCGTTTTTTCCGCATTTCCGTGTCGCCAGACTATATCTAAATCGGCATTTCTAGCTTTATCTTCTGCCCTTACCAGCATATAGGGTGATAAGTCCAAACCGATAACTTCTGCTTGCGGGAAAGCCTGCTTTAACATTAAAGTTGTGGAACCTGTGCCGCAACCTAAATCAAGTATGCGTCGTGGTTTCACCTTGACGGCATCAATTAAAGCCTGACGGACAATACTTTCATTCGGTGGCAGAACATATTGGGTAATCGGATCGTAAGTAACTGCTGCACTGGAATTGAGATATCCGCCTGTAACACCATGAAAATTTTGACTACTGTAGTACGCCGGAATTATCACATCATCTCGTTGGAAGCGATCGCATTCTTTCTCCCAGTCAATACTATCAGCGTAACGCTGTAACCCGTCTTCATCAATCAAAAGACGCACTATAGGGGATAAAAAACGTTCCCAGATTGTATCTTGACGCACTGTCATATTGTGTCAGAACTTTAAGAGTTTACTTAAGTAAAGTAATTTTCTTTACAAATTTTAATACATTTATAAAACATCTGCTTTCTCTCTGTGGTGTGGGCTTGACGTTTGTAATAATTTTAGTTACATTTGTAGTATAAAGAGGCTACTCTCTAAAAGTAGTTCTTCAGCTCCACGAAAATTGAGCGAACAAAATGAAAGACAACATAACATTTAAATTGCTACAACTAACTAGTACAGCACGGCGGAAATAAACCACCCATTCCCAATCAACAAAACCCTTACGCTGTCTTCATTTTTAATTTTTAATTTTTAATTTTTAATTCCGCCTTGCGGTACTAGTCCTATCGATAATGAGTTATAAGTCATACTGATACTTATTAGTGACATAGACCCAATCGAAAATATAAAATTCAAAATCCAAAATAGAAACAATTATGCCCTACGAAAAGTTAGAAATTACCACACCAGCACCCGTCTTATCTTGGGCAAATCACTCCTTGGGGCCAGAAGAAACCAAGATGGCCAAGAATGTGGCATCATTACCATTTGTATTTAAGCACGTGGCATTAATGCCAGATGTTCACTTAGGAAAAGGTGCTTTAGTAGGTTCTGTAATTGCAACCAAAGAAGCGATTATACCAGCGGCTGTTGGTGTGGATATTGGTTGCGGTATGAGCGCTATCAAAACATCATTTTCCGTCGAACAACTAGAAGGTAAACTGAAGAAAATTCGCCTGGATATTGAAGCAGCAATTCCGACTGGATTCAACGAAAATAAAGACGTTGAAAAATCCGTCAGCAATTGGCAACACTGGGATGATTTTAAAGACTTACATCGCGGCGTGCAAGACCTACAAGGTAAAGCAATGAAACAAATGGGTTCTCTGGGTGGAGGAAACCACTTTATAGAAGTATGCCTCGATACAGAGAATCAAGTTTGGCTGATGCTGCATTCTGGTTCGCGTAACATTGGTAATAAACTTGCCCAGTGTCATATTCACACAGCTAGAGAATTAGCAAAAATGGCAGGTAATAAATTGCCTGACCCAGATTTAGCTCATTTTGTCGCAGGTACGCCAGAATTCCAGGCATATTGGCACGATTTACAATGGTCACAAAACTATGCGCGTGTCAACCGCGATGTGATGATGGCGCGTTTTAAGCACATAGTTGAGAAGCATTTAGTCGGTGGGAAAGCAACTAAACCTTTATTGCAGGTTAATTGTCATCACAATTACGCCGAAAAAGAAGTGCATTTTGACGAGGATGTATATGTTACTCGTAAAGGTGCAGTCCGCGCCCAGACTGAAGATTATGGGATTATCCCTGGTTCGATGGGGGCAAAGTCTTTCATCGTTAAAGGTAAAGGTAATGCTCACAGCTTCTGTTCTTGTTCCCACGGTGCAGGGCGTTTGATGTCAAGAAATAAGGCAAAAAATGTCTATACACTTGATGATTTGATCGAGCAAACAAATGGTGTAGAATGCCGCAAAGATGAGGGTGTGTTAGATGAAATTCCTGGTGCTTATAAGCCTATTGAGCAAGTTATGGCAAATCAAGCAGATTTAGTTGAAGTTGTAGCAACACTCAAGCAAGTTCTTTGTGTTAAGGGATAAATTTGTAGGTGGGTAGTGCCCACCTTTTTCATGTTTTAACGCAAAGATACGCTGAAGAATAAATGATTATTTTAAGTAAATAGACTTGTCATGCAAAATAGTGAATACGAACAGCACTATAAGAAAAAAGTAATTGATTTCTTTGATAGCAGAACTAGCTACGATAACGATTATACAATTCATCGCGCTCTACCTCTACTAAATTTAGTTCAACTGCAAAAGGGACAAAAAGTATTAGATATGGCAACTGGCACAGGTATCATTGCCATTGCTGTTGCACAAATTATCGGTTCTGAAGGAAAAGTAACTGGAGTAGATTTTTCTTCAGGTATGCTAGCTCAAGCACAACAGAAAATTGAAGAATTAGGTTTGCAAAATATCGAACTAATTGAAGCTGATGCCGAGTACATAAATTTCAATGATGAAAGTTTTGATGTAATTCTTTGCTCTACAGCGATAGTGTATTTTAAAGATATTCTTGCTGCTCTACGTAAATGGTATGGTTTTCTCAAACCAGGGGGAGTTGTGAGTTTTTCTTGTTGCTCTGAGCAATCATGTGGAGCGCCACTCATAATCGAAATTTGTGGCAAACATGATATTTTTCTGACAAATATCAATGAGCCGACAGGCACTCCCGAAAAGTGTCATAATCTGCTTGTAGAAGCTGGTTTTAAAGATATTGAAGTCAAGACACAACAATTAGGTTTCTACCGCAATCTAGATCAAGCTAGAGAATGGAATGGAGGATGGTTTCATCCTAGAAAAAACCCATTGTTACAAGTTTCATCAGAGCAAATGGCAGAATTAAAAGCAGAGTATCGTCAAAAAATTGAAGCAGAGGCGACAGAGCAAAAATCTTGGTACGAAAATCTGACTTTTTTTGTAACTGGCCAAAAGGCGTGAAGCAAGTAAGATTAGTGTGCGACTGAGCAAAAGGAGAATTTTGTTGTAGCTTGTAAGTAACGAATAGCTCTAAGCTTCGACTCTATTCAGCCAATTCATCAAATCATCTTCACTGGCGAAATCTAGTAGTACTTCACCCAAGTCTTCTAACTGAGCCAGGGACAAATCTTGCAACCGAGATTGTAATTGAGAATTAATTGAACCGAGCCGACGAGTTAATAGACGCATCACTAGCCTCAGTTCTGATTGTCTTCCTTGTTCAATGCCTTGTTCAATACCTTGTTCAATGCCTTGTTCAATGCCTTGTTCAATGCCTCGTTGTCTCCCTTCTTGAAGTCCCTCTTGGAGAATTTCTTGATAAATGGCAGATTCTCTCATATCTTCTCTCCTCAAAAACTGACGAATTAGTTCTGGCTCGAATACCAACCCTGCTAGAAGTTGGGTACATACCGATATACTCTGCTTGGTGGCTTCTTCTTCAATCATACTCACTTGAACTGCTACCTGTTGAAGTAAGCTTTGAGGAGAATCCGTTCGCGCCAAAGTTGCCAGAGGTAATAAACCAGGAGATAACAATAAAGGTTCTGGATCTTGTTCCCAGATTCGGATGACGCGGTAACGGTGCGTAGTATTGCGGGCAATAAATCGATCTACAAAGACAGCTTCTGAAGTTGTAGGTTTAAGGAAAATTACTACCTGCTCGATATCACAATTGTATTGTCGATATAGCCGCACCCAATAGTCCAACATCCGCAGTGGCAAGGGTGGAGTCGATGCTGGTAAGGTTTGAAACTCTAAATGCAGTATTTGATTGGCAGTTTGTAAAAAAGTTACTGAGTCGGCACGAATTGGTTCTTGATTTAATTCTGTTTTGAGAATCTGGATATCCGTTGCTTCAGATACAAGTAAGTAGCGGATAAAATCTTCTGGATACTGCTCAACCAGATATTTAAGAGTGTTGTCGTATGTCACTGTGATATCAGTTTGGAGAGAAACTAATGTAGAGACGTGATATCGCCACACCTCTACATAGTTTGTCCATAAAAAAATTTAAGTTTAGGTATTGTTTATTGTTAGCGCTACTCTATGACAAACTAATGCTCGCTGATAGCGCTAACATTTAAATTTGGTGTCTTTTCAAAACTACAGTGTCAAAGATTGAGGATTTGTCTCAATCAATTTCGCTAAATCTTGCAAGAACGCCGCAGCATGGGCACCATAAATAATGCGGTGGTCAGAAGTAATATTGACTTGCATTTGTTGCCGCACGCCAAATAAACCGTCGGGTGTTGCTACTACTTGCGGACGGGATGCCCCGATCGCTAAAATTGAACCTTGCCCAGGTGGCAAAATCGCATCAAACTTGTCTACGCCAAACATCCCCAAGTTCGACAGGGTAAAAGTACCACTGTTGTATTCTTGGGGCTGTAGTTGTTTTGCTCTGGCACGTTCTACCAAAGACTTCCAAGTACGCGATAGAGAATAAATATCCACTGCGTCTGCATTTTGCAGCACAGGTGTAATTAATCCGCCATCATCCATCGCTACTGCTACGGAAATGTTGATATCAGAATGATAAACAATACCCTGGTCTGAGTAGCTGGCATTCAAAAGTGGATGTTTTTGCAATGTTACCGCTACAGCTTTTGCCAGTAGGGCTGTCATTGTCACGCCTTTGGATTTAATTTGTTTATAAAGTTTGTCTAACCCATCGGTGGTAATTGTATAACCAACACGGAAAACGGGCACGGATATGGTGGCTACCATGTTCCGCACTACGGCATTTTGGAAGGTAGTTAGAGGCACGGTTTGACCAGGAACAGCCGCTACCGGTGCGGGTGCTGGTGTGCGAGTTGCTGGGGGTGCAGATGGGGCACTGGTTGGTACAGGTGCGGGTGGGGCAACTGGGGCAGGGGCGGGTTGCTTGCCCTTATTAGACAATGCTTCTACATCCTCGGCGACAATGCGACCGTGGGGGCCACTGCCTTGGAGTGTAGTTAAATCAACTTTGAGTTCTTTGGCTAACTTGCGGGCGCGAGGTGAAACTACAAGTCTTCCTTCTTTGTGGTTAGACCCGTTTTGAGACGCTAAGGCAGGTGTTGCAGCTGTGGCTGTGGCGAGGATTGGTTCAGGGGATGAGGTAGCACTAGCAGCTGCGCCGCCAGAATTGGCAAGAGATTTGGCCTGTTCAATTTCAGCTTCCGTTTCGGCGATGAAGGCG
Source organism: Nostoc sp. CALU 1950 (assembly GCF_051172895.1). Classification (NCBI taxonomy): domain Bacteria; kingdom Bacillati; phylum Cyanobacteriota; class Cyanophyceae; order Nostocales; family Nostocaceae; genus Nostoc; species Nostoc sp. CALU 1950. The sequence continues at coordinate 9,389 of NZ_JBDNJQ010000021.1, forward strand.
ATCGCAGATCCTACCGGGGCAGTTTCACCAGCTTCAACTATGATATGGGCAAGAAATCCCTCATAGAAGGTTTCTACATCCATATCTGCCTTATCTGACTCTACAACCACCACTGTTTCGCCTTTTTCCACTTTGTCACCTGGCGATTTCACCCAGGAGACGATTTTGCCTTCGGTCATGGTAGAACTCAGAGCCGGCATAAATACTTCGTGAATGCTCATAGGGTGGCTTGGGAATCAATGGTTTATGGACTTTAACAGCTTTTATCAGATCGAATTGTATCTTGGCGGGAGAGTTTTGGACTGTTTATATTTTAGGTTGGGCATTGGGAATTGGGCATTGGGCATTGGCTATTCACTAATGACTAATGACTCTAGGAACCTAAATATGGCTTAGAGGTCTATAATACAGAGCTATCCTCAATGGTTGGCCAATATCTCGATGTTGTTTTAGTCATTGACTTGCAAAAACCACCACGAGTTTCTCACAGATTAAATGGGATTGCTATTTAATATTCCTCATAACCACTACTTAAGATACAAGAGCTTCTCACGGATAGAGGATATGGGATGTAGTTCAATCTAGAATTCAAAATTGGTAAAAAACCTATTTGAAATTCCTGTTTACTTTTATGTCGGCAAAGCTGAAATTCTTTTTGATTGTGATATTAAGTATCTCTGCCACGGCTGGTACTGGAGTTTATATTATTCAGCACCAGCAATCTGCACCGATTGTTGAGACTAGTGATGAGCAAACCCAGCAGATGAGAGCAATACATCAGTCTCAGGAAGTTGCAGCATTCTCAGAGCGTTCCGATTATCAAACTATACCTTTAGAAAAACTTAACTCATCTCTCCAAGGCAGTAATCCTACTACCCTTGCCCTGAATGCCTTTGAGGAGATAGCAGTGGGAGGATCGCGAAAGATCGAGGTAGTTTATCCGCAACCAAATCAGGCATTAGTGACGATTACGCAAATCAAGCGGGATAATAATTCAGTTAGGACGGTTAAATATCGAGCGGAGATGACAACCTTTGGGCGATCGCTTTTTATCAGTTCACCCCCAGTCTGGCAAATTGTTTGGGCTGGCTCCCAGAGAGAATGTTGGGCTGGAAGCCGCTCCCAAACAAAGTTAAATCACGTCTGTGATTAGTCATTGGTCATTAGTCATTGGTCACAAAACAAATGACAACGGACAAATGACAAATGACAAATTTAAATGTCGCCGCGAATTTCTTCTACAACGCCATCGCGCAGAACGATTTCGACCTGCATTTTGCTAATCAGGTTATCACCGGTTTCTACCCGGAAAAAGCCTTCCATTTGAAATTGGTTAACTTCCTGATCCTGCTGGAGAAACTGCACTTGCTGGAGGTTTTGCAGCAACTGATTTTTCTGCTCTAGAAATTCACTTTTCTTTTGATTGACTTGGAGTTGAATATTGTCAATTTGTTGGAGGGTCTGGGGACCTGGTGGTTGCAGACTCTGCTTTTGAATTGCCGCGATCGCTCTTTGTCCTTCAACGTCTAGCTGTTGCAATTGCTGATCAAGTTGATTGATCTGCGTTTGCAGCTGCTGTTGTACTTCCTCTTTCCAGAGAGGAGTCACAATGACTTTGACGTTGACGACGCGTTTCAGAAGCAAATTAGACTTGGAGACATCCATAAATATTTCACGTTCACTCTTTACAGTTAGCAGGTGGAATCATCAGGCAAACATGCCGTCAATAATATCGCGATAGCGTTCCGTGACGACATGTCGGCGAACTTTCAGTGTTTGTGTCATCAAGCCATTTTCGATGGAAAACGGTTCCAGGATGAGTTTAAACGCTCCGATGCGGTCATCCGGTCGATAGCCTGGACGATTTTGGACTTCCCGATTCAATTCTTGGCGAAATAAATCCTGGATCATTCTACTCTCGAAGTCAATTTTTTGACTATCTGAGGAAGTTACCTGATCATTGGGCGTATCCAGTATCAAATTTTGACTTACTGCCCATTTTTCTAAGGCTTCGACATTGGGGACAATTAAGGCTCCCAGGCTGCGCTGATCTTGGCCGACAAGCATAATTTGATCGATGTATGGCGATCGCAAACACGCATCTTCGATCGGCTGTGGCTCGATGTTTTCCCCGTTAGTCAATACAATCGTATCCTTTGCTCTGCCAGTCAGCACCAAGTCGTCTTGTGGTGTCAGCCAACCCAAATCGCCGCTGTCAAACCAACCTTCAGCATCAATTGCTTTCGCTGTCGCTTGCGGATTTTGGTAATAGCCTTGCATAATCTGCGGCCCCTTCAACAATACCAAGCCTCGCTTTTCTATTGGCAAAGGTGCTTTTGTCTCAGGATCGACGATTTTAGCTTCTGTAGCCGGGAGTGGTAGCCCTGATGCGCCAATCAAATTTCGCCAAGGACGCCGCACATGGGTAACAGGAGAGGTTTCTGTCAAGCCATAGCCTTGCAAAATCTGCACACCAATAATTTCAAAGAAGTTATCTATATGTCTAGGAAGCGCACCGCCGCCGCTAATCATCTGCTTAACTCGTCCTCCAGTGGCTTCCCGCACCTTGGCATAAACCAGTCGTTCTCCCAAGGCATGGAGGGGTAATAAAGCCGCTGCAATTATCCTAGCTGCTAATCGTTCGACGGGTGAAGCATGAAGATTATTTAAATCCAATCCCTGAGCAACTCGCCGCGCTCTAATATATTTTTCGCTCATGCCCAATAAAAATTTAATTAGGCGTTGCTTTTTGGCTGGTTGTTCGCGGAACTGCTTTTGCACTCCTTCATAAATCGATTCCCATAAGCGGGGTACACCGACCATGTAGTTGGGTTTAAATTGTCTCAAATCCCCTTTTACGGAGCGCAAATTGGTATAAACTTGCGTGCAACCTTGAGAAAGTAGGTAATATTCAACAGTTCGTTCATAGCTGTGCCACGAAGGCAGGATACTAAGAACCATATCACCCGCGTTTGGTTGCAATACTGTCCCAAAGGTTGTCACTTGGTGCATCAAGTTGTTATAAGACAGCATTACACCCTTGGGTTTACCCGTAGTGCCGGAGGTGTAAATTAGAGTTGCTAGGGCGTCACGATTTTGCTTGACTGGCACAAAATTATGATTTACCCCAATTTCGATCAACTGAGAAAAGTTCAGTACCTTTAGGGTTTCGCCTGTAGGTGGTGCTTCATCGGAAAGTAAGATTACTACTTGAATTGGTAAATCGTTGAGGCGGTCTTGTAGTTTTTTAAGTGTTTTTAAATCCTCAACTACGATCGCTGTACTGCCGCTATTAGCAATGATAAACAGTAGTTCTTCCTTTTCCGCTTGGGAGCTACGCACTGCATCAACGCCTCCAGCGGTCATTATGCCTTGATCGGCAATAAACCAGCGAGGACTATTGTCAGCAATTAAGGAAATGCGATCGCCTACTTTTACTCCCAACGCTTGTAACCCAGCAGCAAATAGTTGTATTTGCTCTGCTAGCTGGGTATAAGTAATCACTACTTCTGGTTTAGCATGAGGGTTGTGAAGGGCGACAATATTACCAAATTGTTGAGCTGCCAAAGGCCAAATTTCTGGCAGCGATTCCACATTTGTGTAATCTACCACCCGCTTTAATGCTTGGCGTTCTCGTTCACTAATGTTAGATAAAAAAGAAGACGCGGTTTGGGTTTTTGACATAACACCTTACCTAAATATCGTAAACTGATTATTTTCCAGCTTATTTTGTTATTACGCTACAATGTCGATCCTTATGATCCACATTCCCTTTTGTGTATGATAATTCCAGGAATTCCACGTTTATATTTACAAAAATTTATGGTAAAGTTAATTTACATAGAGTGAAAGCAATGAATTGCGTTTGCATCTAAGAACAGCGATGTCTACGACGGGCTACGCCTACGCCTATTTTTCACAGGAGATGATTACCTATGAATTTTATAGACACAATACTGCTAACGCTGCTCAATATTGCTGCTTGCATAGCATTACCTAAAATTTTAGCTATCCTTTCGGCTGAGAAAACCAAACTTACCGAAGTGTTGCCGAATGGTTCCAAATTACAAATAGCCAAAATTGAACTTACCAGTTTTCCTTATTGTACAGCTTACCCAGTAACAGGTAGTCAATTTTGTAAATTCAGTCCTGATTTCTGTGCCAAGTGTTCTCCGAATTGATGGACTGTTTGCCAAGAGAAATTACTGATACAAATCTGTAATATTTTCAACTTTTGCATCAAGTTTTTCATCCAGGGGAGAGTCAGCCAGTACCGACTTTGGTGTGGCTTCAATTGAGCTTCTTCTAATAATCTTCCCACATGGCGAACTTCCGAGTCTAAACACCAATTTATCGGTAGGAAAATTTCTTAATTGCAGACTACTATCGATATTCTTTTTCTGGTACTCTAAAAGCTGCATATTTCCATTCATTACCTTCTAAATATTCAATTTTAAATTCTCCTTTAGTCACTAAACTAATATCTTTCAGTTGTACTATCGCATTTTCTCCTAATAAAACACACTCAGAGTTGCTAGTGGAAGGTTGATTTGGTGTTGTATTTATTTGATTAATAACTTTACGCTGCAATTCTTGATACTGTTGCTCTGTTATTAATTTAGAATCGTATAACTTTTTTATATCTCTTAATTGGTTTTCTATATTTGAGCCACCTTGATTTGACACGTTATCTACTTGACAAGAATCTGGCTTAAAAGCAATTTTTCTAACAGGATGATCCCACCATTTAGAAACCTGAGTTAACCAATTAGTTGTTCTTGTTGTATGTACTACTTTTACTTGATTATCAGTTATTTCTAAACGAACCCAATCAGTGGATCTTTTTTGAATCAAACCAGCAAATCCCCAAGACAAAACACTTCCTACTGAAACCCCAGAATCTGCTAGACGAAGCTTTATAACTCTAGGTTCTACAGCTTGTCCTATTTTAATTGGAGCCAAAGTTATAGACTTAATATTATTAACAAAGAAAGTAGGATTCTTTTCTGTGGCAGTGGAAGGCTTTACTGCTGTAGAATTTGTAACCAATACTGCTACTAGCAAAATGCTAACTCTCTTGCTCATGCTTCTTATTATTTGTTCTACTGAAAAACGTGTAAATTAATAGACTATAGTAATTAATTTCAGGTTGTCAAGAAAATAATATTTAAGATTAGCCCTGTCAAGGTGGATAAAAATTTTAGACATTAACCTCTTATCTCTGTGTTTTCTATATCTCTGTGGTTAAATTAATGACTAATTCACCGTATAGCCACAGAGTGCGGTGAGTCCAGTACTGTAAGCCGGTTCCCCGTTGTAGCAACTGGCGTGACACATAGAGAAAAAAGAGATTTTACTAATCAACTTTAAATTAAGTAAGTGGGCAAGAATAAATCAAACTACATTAAGTAATGTAAAATTCAATTGAATTAGCTCGTAGTAAGGGCTTTAGCCCTTAAGAGAGGACTAAAGTCCCCACTACAAACCTTTAATTATTTACGCCCACTTACTTATCAGAATATATTTAGTTAGCTTATAACGGATAAAAGAAATTCAAATACTGCTTTGAAGCAATTGTACTAATTTTGCTTCAAACTAAAAATATAGTAAACACCAATTTTGAAATAAGGACGATCGCACATGAGTTTAATCGATGGTATATTACTGACGCTGCTAAATACTGTTGCTTGCCTTGCACTGCCTAAATTGCTAGCAATTCTGTCTGCAAAAAGCCAAAACACTTCACCATCGCTGTCTACTGCGATATCAAAAGATTCTAACTCTGAAATCCCCAGTTTTTCGTAATATAAGCTGATTTTCTCTAGATATCGCTTTGATGACGAGACAATTTAGCTATTGGTGCAAAGCGATATCTTAAGGGAAATTATTCACATTTTGTTTTCGGAAAATAATTAGTGTGCATATTTCCATAAAATAAAATTTTATAGAGAAAAATCTGGACTACAGTACAGCGAAAACCAGACAATAGACAATAGAGAAGAATTATAGTATTGCTACTAAATAAGGTTTTTAGTAGCTTAATTTGGCTTTTTTATCGCAATTTTTTGTTATTATTTAATTTTGTCTTGCTGTGGTTATTTTAGGTCTGAAGATAATAAAAAATACGAGCAAAGTAAAAAATAACATTTGCCAAGTCACCAAATTCCAGCCACCAAGATTCCAACATAATAGACCAATACTAGTAGCTACGAAACCGCCGATAAAATAGATAGTTATGTAAACTGTATTGATGCGAGTATTTGATTGAGGATCAAGAGTGTATATCCTTGCAACATTGGTTACTTGGACTGCCTGTACACGTACATCTACTAACAATACAGCAACAGGGATGTATACAACGGGCTACGCCTACGCCAGTGCAGAATTAGAAGCAATTTTAGCAATTACTAAACTTGCAATCACCATCGATACAGCAATTGTCAAGGAACGTTGCGAGTTACCTCGATCGGCTAGTTTACCAAAAAATGGTGTCATCAATGCACCTGCGATCGCCATAATCAGTACTTGGACTTTAGTTAATCCGCTACTTGAGATTTGTTTTTCCATTCAACCTAAAATCTATACAGGAAGAAACTGGTTTACAGCACAGCTAAAACCAGGTAATAGCGTTCTAAGATACAAGGTTGGGTTGAGAAAGGTAGCAAGATCCCCATAGGGAAACCCAACATTTTCGGGCATCTGTTGGGTTTCACTTCGTTCAACCCAATCTACTATTATCTTTAACTGAACTGTATTGCTTTATAAACAGCTATATCTGTAGTCAGTAGTAAACCTATAAATTAAGTTTTAAAGAATACAAAAAATATCTTTGCATCTTGATATACATGTAAAAAAAAGAGGAATTAAATTTGACTATTTTAGAATTTTCATTACTAATTTGGATTGGTTCATTTAGCGCTGGCTTGTTAGGGGCGCTCACTGGGTTAGGAGGTGGAGTAGTAATTGTTCCCTTATTAACTTCAGTATTTGGCGTTGATATTCGATATGCCGTTGGTGCTTCACTTGTATCTGTAATCGCTACCTCTTTGGGTACAGCGTCTACCTTTATTAAAAAAGGCTATACCAATTTGCGATTGGGAATGTTTTTAGAAGTAGCGACAACCATCGGTGCGATCGCAGGAGCAATGATAGCTACTCTTGTCTCTGTGAAAGCCCTAACTATCGTGCTAGCGATCGCTCTCATTTATTCAGCATACCTTTCACAACGACCCAGAGTAGAACATCCTGAAGTTGAAGTAGCAGATCCCATCGCAAATTATCTGAAACTGAATAGCAGTTATCCAACTCCTGATGGAATGATGTCTTACCAAGTTCATGCAGTACCAATGGGATTTGGTGTGATGTTAATAGCTGGAGTGCTTTCTGGGTTACTTGGTATTGGTTCCGGGGGATTCAAGGTATTGGCGATGGATCAAGCTATGGGTCTACCCTTCAAAGTTTCTACCACTACTAGCAATTTTATGATCGGTGTCACAGCAGCAGCATCAGCCGGAGTTTACCTAGCACGAGGCTACATCGATCCGGGACTATCTATGCCAGTAATGTTGGGGGTATTACCTGGTGCTTTCTTGGGCGCACGAATCCTGACAGGTGCTAAAACTCAAATTTTGAGAATTATCTTCAGTCTTGTGCTAGTGGTAATGGCTTTGAAGATGGTCTACAACAGTTTAATAGGGGGGTTGTAAAATGTATAAATTTAATAGTAGCTTTCGCTGGACATTTCTGGCACAGTCTGATAAGGGAGTGGTTACACTAACCTTACCGCAGGAAGTTAAAGACTCTCATATCGAACAATTAGAACAGCGCACTAGCACATTAGCACAATTGCCTAATAGCTGTGAGATTGACGCTAACAAGAACGTGACGAAAACATTAAGTGAACAGCAATTAGAGAATTTGCTCAGTAACCTCATGAAATATGGCGTTTTGATAGCTAGTGCTGTCGTTTTGCTAGGCGGTATACTCTACTTAATTCATCACGGTAATGAACCTGCGGGATATCACTTTTTTCAGGGAGAACCATTGGAATTTTGCTCACCAGCAGGTGTAGTAAAAGCAGTTATATCAGGTAGCTATCGCGGCATTATTCAACTTGGACTTTTACTACTAATTGCTACTCCGATTGTGCGCGTTTTTATTTCTCTATTGGTTTTCCTACTACAGCGAGAATTTATCTATGTAATTGTTACTTTATTAGTAATGGCTAGTCTGACTTACAGTCTTTTAGGAGCATATTATTAGGAATATTTCCAAGATTTAGGGATAACATTAATCTTTTACCCCTAACCCACGAATATTGAAATTCACCTAAAAGTAAAAATTTTAACCTTATTACGATCCTTGTAAAAGATCATTTATTGAACTTATACTCTGTTTAATTTGTTCCGTCAGAGAAGTTCTTAATAAGTCAAGGGTTCCGGTTGAAATATTGAGTAATCCTAAAGCATATAATAGGCTCGAAATCCCAATAAACAGAGCCAATAATCTCCCAAAACAACCGGGATTAATTTCAATAAAGCCTAATTTAGATTGCCCAATTACAGCAATTGTGATAAAAACAATTCCTGTTATTAAAAATGTGTTACTTGGAATAAAATCTGTCATGTCTTTATTAAGATGACTCAGTACTTTTATTGTAGCTATTATTAATTAAAATTTCTGCTTCGTCTATATTAAAAAACATAAACTTTTGACTAATCAACACCCACCTATAAGGATGCTTTGGGTATTCCAATATCAGTATTGGATCTCATCGTGTGCTATAATTATTGAAGATATATTTTTATTTTCAAATCTATTGAGCGAACAATAATGTTGATTGTCTCAATGGTATATAAATACTTTTATTTTGCTCAAGTGGCAAAGGACTAACCCAGATTAGGCAAGAAGGGAACTTACTTATCCAACTCTGGTAGAAATCAGATATTGTTAATTTGTAGCTGATTTAAACCTCTATTTTGCTGAAACTATGTAGTGGTAAAACTTTCAGCATCAAAAAGCCAAAATGTTATTACTCTTGTACTAGACTTTGATTTCGTTTATATATTAAACTACACTAAGACGATAGGAATAGTGGGTTTTTATGGAAAGTGTCCAAAACGTTAGTCAAGAGTTGAATGTAACAGGAGATACAGCGCCAGAGCAATTACAACAATCTACTCCAAAAGAGTTCAAAAAAGACATTTTCAAAAAACTCAGAGGTGGATTTTTTCTGGTACTGGGATATTTGTTGTCGCCACTATGTTGGTGGAATGACTTACTATTCAATCTGCCAATAGCTTATGGTTTTGGGTATGCATTTAGTTTACTTTCCCCAAAATTACTTCTACCTTGTTCAATTATTGGGTACTGGCTCTCTAATATTGTGGGAATTCTCTTGATGCAATTCGGTTCTAAGGACATTTTTCAAAAAGAACCTCAAGAGCATAATCTCAAAAAAGAATTATTCACTGGACTAATTTCCTCAACAGTTTATACCCTGTTGATTATGCTCTTGATCCAGTTGAAAATTCTTGATTTTCCCATTTTATTCTCTAACAGTTGATTTAGTTTATCACCTTTCTACAAAGGAATTGACTATGGGGGTTCACAGATGTCATTGGTGTCAACTTAACCCGAAAGCCTGTCTAGAAAAAGCTTTTAGATATTGTCTCGTGTCTCGTTCCCAGTCTCCGGCTGGGAATGCCATCCTAGAGGCTCCGCCTCCCTTGCTGGCGGCAGAGCCGCCAAGAGCAGCATTTCCAGCCCAGAGGCTGGAAACGAGATTTGAAAAGGCTTGTAGCTTAAGTTGATACCTATGCACAGATGTGTACCCCTACTATGTATATCTAGCAGATATTTCGTAAAAAGCAATATCAACTTTAATCAAATTTTAAAATTTCACTTAAGTTCAACAATTTGGGAGCCTCTTTACTTACAATTAATGGCAACTTACCATTCCATTTCTCTATTGCTTGCCTTTGTAATATTTCTGGAGTTAAACCATCGCGTAATAATCTGTGGGACTCAGCTTCTCCTTTGGCTAAATTAACTTTTGCCTCAGCCTCTTTTGTTGCTTTCAGGGCGATAAACTCTGCTTGTTTTGCTTCCTGTTCAGCAATCTGCTTTGCCTCCACTGCCTCACCAAATCGTTCTGAAAAATGGACATGAACTAGAGAAATATCATCGACTGCAACGTGATAGCTACCCAATCGTGTGGACAATGCATCATCTACTCCACCTTTGACTTCTCCTCGTTTAGTAATAATTTCTTCCGCAGTATACTTTGCCATTACTGCTTTTAGAACTTCTTCAACTGCTGGGTTAATAATCCGAATAACTACATCTTGTACATCTCCAATCTCTTGAAAAATGGCATTTACTTCCTGGGGAATAACATGCCAATTGAGAGCTACATCAGTGAAAACATTTTGTAAATCTTTGGAAGAAGCTTCAGCCGAAATTTCCTGTTTTTGGACTCGAATACTCAACTTTTTCACAGTATTGACTACAGGAATAATCAAGTGAAGTCCTTCTCCTAATATCTGGTTTTGGACTTCGCCAAATTTCATCAATACACCACGTTCTCCGGCATTTACAATCACACAAGGCGTGAGGAAAAGAGTTATCAGGAACAAAAGAGCAGTCAGTTTACCAGCACTATTAAAAGTTGTATTTTTTTTCATCGGTGTGAAACATGTATGCGTCTTGTATGGAGACACATATTTAGGAGTTGTAAGCTTCTTCCTGTCATGCTCTTATAACTTTGGCTCGAAGTCAATTTTCATATCACTCTAGCTAAGTAACAAAACATTATAGGAATCCGCTTTGATTTCTGAACTCATTTGCGTAGAAAGGCAATAGGCAACAGGCAACAAGGCTTCTTAGTTGTACTGAGTTTTTTCAGAAATCAAATATGAGTCCTATATTACTAATAAGTAAGTCCCTGACTGAGCAGTTAATGTATTGAATATACAGGTATATAGTTAAGCCGCCAATGTGTACTTTACTACTCCAACTTGGAGCTAATGAAGATTAGGCTAGCTTTATTTTTACCTAAATTACTGTAATTATATCGAAAAATCGTAGTATTGAAAAGGCAAGTTTGCCCTTAACCCATGTATTACATTTAGCTCGTCTTTTTGTTTACCAAACTCATTAGCTGTTTATCCAACCCAATAAGGTAATCTCTACCGTAAGCTCCATTCTCTAAGCCTGTGACAAGATTATGGGGAATGTCTTGTGTAATTTCCTCGCTACAAGAACCAGCAGCTAGTGCGATCGCAGCTACTGTATCTACATCCCCGGTAAAAGCGATACAATCTTGTAAAAGTTCGCTCATGCTGTCATTTCGCATCACCGCAGTAATCGCAGCCCTGACACTCATCCAGCCTTTGGACTTGACTTTACCTTCCCAAGGTTTAGACCACTCTCCAGATACATAACCTTTGAGAAACTGTCCTAATTTGCGTTTTGCTCCCAGTCGATAGATAAAATAATGTGACATTAGGGCAGCCGCAACGGCAGCATTGATTCCATCAGGTGTATTGTGGGTAATTGCTGCTTGAATTGTTGCTGCCTCAATGACTTTTTCTGGTGTGGGATAGATGCCAACGGGTGCTGCACGCATTGCCCCTCCGCTTTTGTCACTATCAGGGTTAATTTTGCTTAAAAACTCTTCCCCATCCTGAATTTCTCCCAGAAAATGGTAGAAGCTTCGAGAATAACCTTCCCTCTCATCGCGCTTGAAGGCTCTAACAAAACTATCGGCTAAAACTTCTGGCGTCCACGGTGCTTGAGCAACAATTACTTCCGCAATGGCAATGCTCATCTGGGTATCGTCAGTATAGCTGCCAGGAATGAGTCGAAAACGCGGATGCTCGACGTATCGACTCAAATCGTTGTTAACGATCATCTCATCAGCATATTCAAAGCCTGCACCGTAGGCATCTGCGATCGCTAACTCTAGCAGCATATTAGTATTAAATTAAAAACGGACGCGCCAGAAAAAAGCTAGAAACTGATTTAGCATCTACCGGTTCTCCCTCCAGAATCGCTTTCTCCAATTCTTCGGGAGTCAAAAATACAGTTTCGATATCCTCGTCTCCATCTTGTGGTGGCGGTGTCTCCAGCTTTTCCAAATCTCGCGCCAGAAAAGCATAGATAATTTCATCAGAATAGCCGGGAGCTAAGAAAAATTCGCCTAGTTTATCCCATTTTTTGGCACTATAACCAGTTTCTTCTTCAATCTCACGCTGTATTGTCTCTAAAGGTTCTTCATTTGGTTCCACAGTTCCCGCCGGAAATTCTAATATTCGTCCCTGAATTGCAAAACGATACTGGCGCACCAGCACAAGTTTACCCTCTGGTGTCACCGGTACAGCTAAAGCACCACCAGGGTGACGAATACATTCCCATTCTCCTTCCGATTTATTAGGTAAACGCAAGCGATTAACTTCAAAATCAAACTTACGTCCTTTATAAAACAGGCGTTGTTTTAGTAGTTGTGGTAATTCTCTACCTAATGGCATAATAAAATCTGATTATCTGTGAATACAGAGGCGAAATCAGCGTTCTTCTGCGTTTAAGGATGGTGATTTTAATTGCCCATCCATAAATGTACATCTGAACAGTCTACCTCTTTCAGCAGTTCTTTAATAACACACCCAGAAACTGGTTCTATCCAATCTGGGGCAATTTCTGCCAGTGGTACTAACACAAAGGCCCGATCCCGCATTCGTGGATGGGGAATCTGAAGATTTGGTGTATCTACAATAAAGTCATCAAATAATAACAAATCCAAATCCAGGGTTCGTGGCCCCCAGCGTTCCTGTCGCACCCGCCCAAATTGTTGTTCAATTCCTAACAAAATTTTTAATAACTGCTGAGGTAGCATCTCTACCTGCAATGTGACGCAGCCATTTAGGTAATCTGGCTGTGGTGGCCCGACGGCTTTAGTTTGGTACCAATTGGATTTGGCTTCTAAGAGAATACCTGGTGTTTGGGCTAAAATCTCTATAGCTGCTTCTAAAATCGTCTGTGAATCGCCGATATTACTACCAAGGGCAAGAGCGCTTCGTCTGGATTTGGTGTAGGCGTTGCTCGCCGTTGGCATCCTACTCTCCTTAATTGAGCCGTTTTCTGGCTGTTTTTGCGGATACTTTGCTGCGCTTGTTTCAGAAAATGCCAATAGCTTTTGTATTCAGAATAGTTATCAAAATTACAGCATTTTTACAAAACTAAACTAACCAAATCTAAAAAACATTATTTTATGGTGAATTTAGTTAATTATTTATAGGATATTATACTAACACAATGGTGGTGCTATAACCCCAAAGTTGATTGATGGTGGTTATATAGTTACTACTTTGAGCGAGGAACTGACGTGGGGAAGCTTACCTCCTGGTTCAAGCGAAGACCAACCAATTTGAGTGACTCTGGACAAGGAGGAACAAATGAGAGCTTACCACCAGCACATCTGGCGCAGGCGAGGCAGTTACTGAGCAAAATGAAAATTTTACCATCTAGGATGAAGGCCAATCAGGCAACTGGCGGTAAACCACTCTATCGTCGCTTATGGTTTTGGGCAGGCTTGGGTATAGGTGGTGGGATATTTGCCTTGATCTACGGCATTAATTCAATAGACCAAACTTTGCCAAATCAGGCCGAGTTGAATGCTGTACTCAGAGAGCAAACGCTAACTATCAAAGCTGCCGATGGCACCATATTACAACAACAAGGTGAAGCGACCAGAGAACAGCTAAAGCTAGAACAAATACCAGATAATTTAAAAAAAGCTTTCATCGCTTCAGAAGATAAAAGATTTAAAGAACACAACGGAGTTGATCCGCAAGGGATTGTCAGAGCAGGTTTGAATAATTTGCGATCGCAAGGTGTGGTTGAAGGTGGTAGCACCATCACCCAACAGCTAACGCGGATTCTCTTTTTGAAACAAGAGCAGACAATCTGGCGCAAACTCAAAGAAGTCCGCCTTGCCCAAAAAATGGAGCAAGAATTAACCAAAGATCAGATTCTAGAGCGTTACCTGAATCTGGTTTATTTGGGGGCTGGAGCTTACGGTGTGGCAGATGCATCTTGGGTATACTTTAGTAAGTCACCAGACCAGCTTTCTTTATCGGAAATGGCAACGATTGCTGGATTAGCTCCTGCTCCTAGCTTGTACGCCCCAGATAAAAATCCAGAAGCGGCAAAACGGCGGCGCGACTTGGTATTGCTACGGATGCAAGAAGATGGAATTATTACAGCAGAGCAAAGGCAGGCAGCTGTTCAGGAGTCGTTAACCCTTAAAAGCAGTTTACCCAAGCGAGTGCAAGTAGAATCACCCTACTTTACCAGCTACATCCAAAAAGAATTGCCGAAGTATGTTTCTTCTGATGTGCTAACAAGTGGGGGTTTAGTAGTAGAAACCACCCTGAACCCGACTTGGCAAAAAGTGGCAGAAGAGGCGGTTGCCAAAACGCTGCGAAATCAAGGACGCTGGGAGAACTTTAAGCAAGCAGCAATGGTGGCCATTGACCCCCGTAACGGTGAAATTAAGGCAATGGTTGGGGGAAAAGACTTTGGCAAAAACCAGTTTAATCGGGTTACTCAGGCGCAACGGCAGCCAGGATCGACATTTAAAGGGTTTGTCTATGCCACTGCGATCGCTAGCGGTAAAAGCCCCTATGATGCCTACCAGGATGCGCCCTTTGTTGTAGATGGTTATGAACCAAAAAACTATAGTGAAAGGTTTCGAGGTTCCATGAATATCCGAGACGCTCTCACCAGTTCTATTAATGTGATTGCGGTGAAAGTGTTGATTGATATGGGATTTACCCCAACGATTAAACTTGCCCATGATATGGGGATAAAATCTGAACTCAAGCCCACCTACTCCTTGGCTCTCGGCTCAAATGAAGTCAATTTGTTAGAGTTGACTAGCGCTTATGGCAGTTTTGCAACTCAAGGCTTGCATACAGAACCTCATGGTATTACCCGCATCCTCAACCGCCAAGGTAAGGTGATTTGGTCAGCTAATTTCAAGCCTAAACGGGCCCTTGATGCTGACAGTGCTGCCATCATGACTTGGATGCTACGCAACGTCGTAGAAGCGGGAACTGGTGCTGCTGCTCAATTAGGTAATAGACAGGTTGCTGGCAAAACCGGCACCTCCGACGAAGCCCGCGATTTATGGTTTATTGGTTACATTCCCCAGATGGTGACAGGGGTTTGGCTAGGTAACGATGACAACCGCCCCACTTATGGCAGTAGTGGTAGTGCCGCTTACACCTGGCGCGAATTTATGAAACAAGCGGTAGAGGAGATGCCAGTAGAAAAGTTTCCCAAACGACCCAAATTAGATGGTCGCAAAGGTACTATCAAAGCCCAGTCTATTAAGCCCAAACAAATCCTAAATCGTTCTATCTCCTCTAATGATGACTCAGGAGAAAGTGCTGACAGCAGCAGATCATCTAGGAGACGTAGAAGCAGGAGGAGCTATTCTCAAGAAGATCAGCAAACAAGTAACTATACCCCAAGACGGAGAAGGCGCGATGCCTACGGCGGGCTACGCCTACGCAGCGAAGAATCCAGTTCTAGTAACTCTTCCTCAGAATCATCCACTCCACGGCGGCGCTCTAGAAGAGTAGAATCTGATTCTCCCCCGCCTCGAAGAACTCGGCGATCTTCCTCTCCTGCAAATAGTTCTGGTTCTTCAGGTTCTTCATCGTCACAGCCATCCTGGCGGGATAGACTTAGACCTTCTAACTAATTAATTAAAGGTGGACATGGGGCAAAACAGTTCCAAGTTCCGAGTTCCGTTAGCGGGGCGTTGAGCCAGTTCTGAGTAAAAAAGTGAGATTCCCCACTCAGCACTCATAACTCAACACTCAGCACTCTTGAGGGGCATAGAAAAGAGGCAGAGGGGCGGGGTGGGGGTGCTGAGGAGAGGAATTTTCACCCTGCTCCCTGCTCCCTACTCTCTCTCCCCCATCCCTTTTCTCTGCAATATGAAGTTGCTCAAACTAAACTACAGGGGGATGTTAGGTGATACGCTCATTTTATAGTGTGTTAAGTACTGTTACCTAACCTTGGAGAATATACTCATGCATGTATTTATGCAAACGGCAGCACCAGCGATAGATGCTGCCCCTCACTTTCCCTTTGCTTTCACCTTGGTGTATGTGGTTGGTTTTATTGCTGCTGTTACCATTGGCTCAATAGCTTGGTACAACTCAAAACGCCCCGCAGGCTGGGAAAGCAAAGAGCGTCCTGATTTTGTGCCTAAAGTTGATAAAGAAGAAACTCCGGGTGTGGGTAAACCGAAGTCATAATTTAGTCATTAGTTATTAGTTATTAGTCATTAGTCATTAGTCATTAATTATTAGACTATGGACTTTTGACTATTATTTAGTTTTGCACTTCAACCCAACGGCGGTAAAGCTTTTGAATTTGTTTGAGAAGTGTAGTGTGAGCCGGTTGAGTAGACTCATTCGGCTTCGCTATATCTTGCAGTTCCGTTAGGAGTCTGGCTTCTTCGACGGCGACTTCGCCATCGCTATAAATTAAGCCACTGATAGCTTCAATCAGATTTTCGCAATCTTCAAGGCTGGGGCGATCGCCTAAATACTCCCGCACCCATTCATAGCATTCTTTCGGCTGTACAGGAACTAATTCGTACAGCCAAGGCTTAATTTCTGGGTCGTTAGCCAAACCTTTTGCTTGAGCTATTTCGCGGAGATATTGCCGTTCTTCTGGCTGGATTCTGCCATCAATCCAGGCTGCTCCAATCAGGATTTTAACTAAGTTTTTCACATTGGAAGGGGAAACCATTGCTGCCTCCTCTGGTAGATTCAGGCCTCCACCAAATGGTACAATCCTAAACAGTATTCACTCGGAATTATTGGTTTTTCTTAAGCGCACCATAAAAAAGCCATCCATGTCCTGGCGATGGGGCCAGACTTTAAACCAACCTTGAGGCGTGCTATGAGCAGAATCAGGTAACTCAACGCCGCTGGGAGACTCAATTTGCCAATCAGGTGACTTAGCTAAAAATGCCGAAATTACTTCTTCATTTTCTGCTGGATGCAATGTACAGGTTGCATAAACTAGTACACCACCGGGTTTGACAAAAGTTGATGTATGTGTTAATAATTCTTCTTGAAGCACCGAAAGTTCTCGGACAGATTCTGGTGTCTGTCGCCAACGCGCATCAGCATGACGGTGCATAGTTCCCAAACCAGAACATGGGGCATCCAGTAATACGCGGTCTGCGGTGTTTTGAAATTGGTTGAAGTGGCGACTGTCGCCAGTGTAAATTTGAATAGATTGTAAATTCAGCCGTTGAGAATTTTCTTGGAGTTTGCGAAGACGAGAAGAAGTGCGATCGCAAGCCCAAATTTTTCCCTTATCTGCCATTAATTCAGCAATGTGGGTTGTTTTCCCCCCTGGTGCAGCACAAACATCAATTACCACTTCACCTGGTTGCGGGTCGAGTAAATGACTTACTAATTGGGCGCTACTATCTTGTACAGTCCACCAACCCTCTGTAAAACCAGGTAGTTTTTGAATTGACCCTGCACTACCAATCAATCGTAAAGCTTGGGGTAAATGAGGAATCCGTCTGACCAAAACACCAGCAGATTGCAACGCCGCCTCAACTTCCTCAATGGAAGTACAAAGCGGGTTGATACGCAAATCAATTGTTGGTGATTGGTTCATCCATTCACACAGTTGTTCTGTCTCGGAAAAATCCAGTTGTTCTAACCAAACTTGAATCATCCAGTCAGGAAAGCTGTGTAAAATACCCAAGCGTTCTACTGGGTTTTCTGGAAGTTGTAACGGATCAAAATGGGGGATTGGGGACTGGGGAGTGGGGACTGGGGAGTGGGGGAGTAACAATGAGTTTTTCTCCTCTGCCCCTCTGCTTCCCTGCACCCCTGCTTTTCTAAGATATTGGCGTAATAGACCGTTGACAAAACCAGTTAGTCCAGAAAAACCGTTTTCTTTAGCGAGTTGGACGGTGGTGTTAACAGCAGCTGAGGCGGGAATACGCTGTTGATAGCGCAGCTGGTAAAAACCCAGATGTAAGATGGTGCGGAGGTCTGGCGGTTGTTGATGAGATTTCTTTTTGGCGAGTTGATCGATAAGAGTATCAAGAGTGCGCTGCCTTCTGACACTCCCATAAACCAATTCTGTCAATAAGCGGCGATCGTTATCAGGCAAATTAACTTTTTGCAGTACTCTATCTAGGGCAACATCAGCATAAGCCCCCTTGTGAACATCTCGCAGAGCGATAAAAGCTAGTTGACGGGGGTTTGTCATGGAAATATGATTCAGGAGTCAGAAGGCTTTTGTATTCTAACTCCTAACTCTTGTAGAGACGCGATTAATCGCATCTCTCCTATCGAGGGATATATGGGTCTACGCTAGCAATTTCAAACTCACACGCTCTAGAAACCTGTTCTGCTGGTAATTTACCAAAGCTGATTAATGGTAAATATGTGGGGTTTGCCATCAGTTCTTTTGCCAATAAGAACCCAGTAATTGTCCAAGTTTGATATTTCCGAGCTTGTTTGCCAATCAGCCGCCCTTTCTTCCCGTCGTAATACTCTGGCCATTCATCTGTACTGAGGCGTCCTTGGGCAGTTTCAATCGCCTTTTGTGCAAGACTTGTTTTATTAGTTTTCACCGCCGCCGCCGCTAACATCCACATTAAAACTGGCCAACTACCAGCATTATGGTACGACCAGGGAATATTTTTGGGGTCACATCCAGTTACGATTCTGTATTCTTCATGTTCCAAAGCTGGGAAACAAATTTTCATTGGCATATCTCCCACCAAATCATCCCATCGTTCCTCAATGAGAGTCATAATCGCTTGTGACTGTTCTTCGGTGGCTAAGTCGGAAATGATTGCCATTAAGTTTCCCAGTGAAAAGAAGCGAGTATCTAGCTGCGACGGGCCAACATTACCTGCTAGATAACCACCTTTTTTCGGCAGCCATTTATCTAATTCATAATAGGGAACAGAATCTACATATATATTGAACAGATTAACAGCAGCCTTACCATATTCTTCACTTTTGAAGCGATAAATTGCATTCAGGCGATTAATATCTATCCAATAATGCTGGCGGATATGAGCGCATAAAAGAGGTAAACGATTATCAATGGCTTCAACAATATCAGAATTCCCTTGACAAATTAGCAGTTCACGAGATGCACGCAATGCCGTGTAAAAAAGAACTTGTAGTTCTAAAGGATGACCATAAATGCCCATACGACGGTCAATCATACAAGCACCATCTGGAACCAACAGCGTTGGGTACATATCAAAACGATTTGCCAAGCAGATTTCCATGATTAACCTGATACCATTTTGGAATTCAGGTTGATAGGCTAGAGAAAAATCATCTGTGGCGACGATATAAGCACGCAATAAAATAATCCACCATAGGCAAGAATCTACGGGTGTAACTCTAGCGATCGCATGTTCACCAAAGTCTGCTTCTAAAGATTCTTGTCCATTTTCTGATACTACTTTAAAGCTAGCTGGGATTAATCCTCGTCCTGGCTTATAGGCATCTAATGCCTTTTCTTTAGGCTGTAACTTTAAGGTTTCTTCTAAGAAATTACGAACAATATCTGTTCTACCTTTGATCAGAAAAATTAAAGCTGAAGAGACAAAATCCCGGATGAAGCACTGATCGTAATTGAGCGCCTCTACAGAGGCATCGTAAGCGGCTACTGTCCCAACGGGGCGTCCCTGATAGTAGAGAATTGATTTTTCTAGTGCTAGCCAAGCTTCTTCTACTTCTTTTAAATTTTCAGTAGTTTCCAATTCGTTTAGGTGCATCGCCAGAGTAACTCCATTGGGATTGTGAATTTGTGGTAGATGCGTCTTCATTTCTTATTTTGCTATTCTCAGCATAACAAAAACAATTCTTTGAATAGCAAATATAATTTGGAGAAAAATTCATCAACTAATAAGCAATAAATATGCTGACATTTATGCAACTTTATTGTTAGTTAGTTCGCTGATAGCTTATTACTTTTTTGGTGGATTATAGTTGTTCTTCTCCACCGCAAGTAGTAACATGATTCCTAAAAACAGTCACACAAGATATATTTTTAGATTATTTATTGTTCCGTTGTATGCCCGGAATCTTTGCTTTACCAAACAAAAACATATCTTCAGTGCTGTTTAGGGTTTGTGTGAAGTTAAAACTGGTTGCAGTATATTTACCTGAGCAAGATTAGTTTTTGACACGAAGAAGTCAGATTATTCCCCTATAACCTAATAATTTATAACCTTTTGTCAAAATATGCAAGACAAGCGCTCAAAAAAATTAATATGTCAATACTTCTTAAGGGTTAAATATATTACCCTACTGACAGATGACATGGGGTATTCATGGGAGTGAACTCAAAAAATTCTGGCAAACGGAATGATCGCCAATGCTACCAGAGCGATCAAAAATCCGAGTTAGATTCTGTTGCGGAATACCAATACCAGTTCCCACTCAGATGCGGTACAAAATTATATCGCAAGGTGTAGGGGCAATACCGAAGCGAGATAAAGGCGCACCGAACCGAGCTTCGCAAAAATTAAATAGGAGTTCCATATTGTAATCAAGCGAGAAGCGCAATATTGAATTCGGGCGATCGTTTATTGAATTCGAGCAGTCGTTTCTTGAATTCGGGCGATCGTTTATTGAATTCGGGCAGTTGTTTATTGAATTCGGATGCTTATCAGTGAATTAACTTAAATGCACCATTAGTAAAACTCAAGCAGAAGCGTTGGCGGACTATTTTAATGTAGATGCCAGTTTATTTACTTAGCTTATCTTTTGTAAAAACAACGCTCTTAAAACCAGTAGATACGCAAATATTTTTCTGTGGGTGGAGAATATTTAGATAGCGATCGCTTGAGTTTTAAAGAAATGTTGCGTAGATGTATAGCAGTTTATGTTAGACATCGCTCGTGTTGAACCAGAAGTCTAATATTTTCAACTATGGGTTAGAAGTCTGATCGCTCCATGTTGAGCCAGAAGGTTAGGTATTTTGGTTGAAGGTGTGATCGCTCGGCGTTGAACCGGAAGCCTAATATTTTTGGACTTTGGGTTAAAAGTGCTTAGACGCGCAGCAGCTTATCGTTATACATCGCTGTGACTTTACCGGAGGCGATCGCGCCAATTTTGGATTTGCCTGGGGAAGGTAAACAAGTAATAGACTAGGTACGTAGAGGCGCGAAATTTTGCGTCTCTGTCATTTTGCGAGATAGTAGGATTGAAGTACGCCAGTTAAAAAGTCCGATTTGCTGATGTAGTAACACCAAGTAATACTAATAACTGAGTGAACAAACAAGTGTTAATACTAAGGAGTAAGCGCTGTGACAGATTTGAGTAACTACAACGCAGAATTAGCTGATGAAGAAGACAATGATGAAGAACAAGAAGAAAAAGTTACATTTCAGTATGATCCTGAGAAAATCAATATTGTTACAAGGGAGCCAACTATTGAGCAATTACTCAGAAGAATTAACGAAGATGCGCTTGATTTAGCACCTGAATTTCAACGACAAGCAAATATATGGACTCTAGAAGCAAAAGGTAAATTAATTGAATCTATTCTAATTAGAATTCCATTGCCTGCTTTTTATATTGATGCTACAAATGAAGATGAATGGGTAGTTGTAGATGGCTTACAAAGATTGTCTGCACTCAAGCATTTTGTTATTGATAAAAGCCTTAAACTAGTTGGATTAGAATACCTGAAAGAGCTTAATAATAAAGACTATGACGAATTAGAGCGCAGATATCAACGTCGGATATTAGAAACTCAAGTTACAGTATATTTAATTGAAAAAGGCACACCTTTGGAAGTTAAGTATAATATCTTCAAACGTATCAATACAGGAGGTGTACGTCTTTCAAATCAGGAACTGCGACATGCTTTAAATCCTGGGCAAGCTACAAAACTTTTGGCTAATCTAGCTTCTTTACCAGAGTTCAAACGTGTTGTTAATCTTAGCCCAGACAAAAAAAAGAGAATGGATGATAGAGAATTTGTACTAGGATTTATTGCTTTTTATTTAATTTCTTATAAAGAGTATAAAGATGAAACTAGAGATTCTTTTTTAAGTAAAGCTTTATCGAAGATAAATAGTCTTTGTCAGGAAGAAATACAAAGCTTAGAAGCAATGTTTAAAAAAGCAATGAGTGCAGCATTTGATATTTTTAATAATAATGCTTTTCGCAAAATTTCTAAGAAAAATAAAAGAAAATTTCCACTGAATAAATCCTTGTTTGAAGTTTGGTCTGTAAATCTTGCAAAGCTCGATATTCAAAATATTGAAATATTAAAAGATAGAAAAAAAGAACTAATAGATACTTTTGTTAAATATGTAGACAACGATACAGAATTTCTAGTATCAATATCTCAAGCAGCAAACAAAATAGAGCATAGATTTGAAACAGTTGAAAAAATTATCCAAGAAGTATTATTATGATTAATTCTCTAAGATTGACCAATTACAAAGCATTTGAAAATCAGTTAATTGAATTTAAGCCACTAACTTTACTTTCTGGTCTAAATAGTACGGGAAAATCTTCTGTACTACAATCACTACTTTTACTGCGCCAATCTTATCAACAAGAATTATTGCCAAATATCGGTTTAGCATTGAATGGTGAATTAGTACGCATTGGTACTGCTCAAGATGCATTTTGTGAAAGAGCTAAAGAGGATTATCTTGGTTTTGAAATTATTTGGAATGAGGGAAAAAAAGGGATTTGGCGTTTTAGCTATGATCCAATTAAGACAGGTGCAGATGTTTTAAATAATTTAGATTCTAAATTACCAATTGAGAATGTCTATAAATTAAGTCCTTTCAATAGAAGATTTCACTATTTACAAGCTGAACGTCTCGGGCCACGAACATCTTATGATATGTCAGATTATCAAGCAAGGCGACTAGGACAGTTAGGTAGTAAAGGTGAATATACTGCACATTTTTTAGCAATTAATCAAGATAAAGATGTTCTTCAAAGTAAACTAAGACATCCGATGGCAAAATCTAACGCCCTTAGTAGCCAGGTTGAAGGATGGATGAGAGAAGTTAGTCCTGGTACAAGGATTAAAATTAACTCAAATTCAGATATCGGTTTGATGAGTTTACAATATTTTTATGGGGATAGTAACCCCTATCGGACTACTAATGTCGGATTTGGAATTAGTTACACATTACCGATTATCGTAGCAGTTTTATCATCTTCTCCGGGTACACTAATTATAATTGAAAATCCAGAGGCACATCTACATCCTAAAGGGCAAGTCAAGATGGGTGAATTATTATCGCTTGCAGCTAGTTGTGGAATTCAAATAGTAATAGAAACTCATAGTGATCATGTTTTAAATGGTATTCGTCTTGCTGTTCATGGGGGAAAAATTAAGCCGTATGATGTTCAGCTACATTATTTTCAGCGACAAGAAAAAGAAGGACAAACTGTTACAGAAGTAGTATCTCCACATATTGATCGCAATGGAAGAATTGATAAATGGCCTGATGGTTTCTTCGATGAATGGGAAAAAAGTTTAGATGTTTTACTTGAGCCTGCGGGAGAGTAAAAGGTGGATTTTGACTTAATATTAAATGAGTTATCTTTGCGAAATCCGGCTCCGAATGAACAAGTAGCACAGCAAAGAATGTCTGAGCTAATTAAGACCATAAAGGCAGTCAAAGCTCAAGGGGTAAAGGTAAGCCTCCGCACTAAAGAAGATTTCCATACAATAATACTTGCACCTAACTATCCTCTTCGTCACTGGCTTAATGACGCGGATCAAGTTGAACGACTTTTTATCAAAACTCTTGCAACTAAAGCACCTTTCTCAACTAATATAGCAAATTCCGAAATCCAAGAGATTGAAAACAATGTTAGCTTGTCTGAATTTCGTCATCAAGGAGAAATAGCTATTGGGCTTGGTATTGCTTATGTACTTAATACAATCACAATTAATACGATTGCAATCAGCTTACTCTCTCAGGAATGCTGGGATTGTAACCATGTAAAACTTGAATTTCGATGTTTGGATGAGTATGGAGAGATAATCAGCGAAATTGTAGAAATTATCCATGCTAGCCGTAGCAGCCATGTACAAGAACACATTAGTCTGATTCAACAACACCAAGAGCGCATTTATCAAAATGTTAGCGATGGGTTAGAAGTTTGGAATCGCAGAGAGGAATTATTTCCTAACCTAGAATTCTGCGATGTTGTTAGAAAGCAGTTAGAAGATATCCGTACTGGACAGTTGGAATTACAGCCTGTTGTAAGCATATTATTTGAGCTTCACAAATGCTGTAAAGACTGGAATAATGGCTATTTCAATCTCGACGGGTATCCTGTTGAAGAATCGGGGGAAAGTAAACCAACGCTTGATAAATATTTTAAAGAAAGAACTTTTCGTTGTCCTGATGGTAAAGATCGCTTATTTGAACGACACGTTAAATTGAGGTTCTGCAACTGGCGAATCCATTTTTTAGCAGAACAACCAGGAATAGTGATTATTGGCTATATTGGTCGCCATCTTCCTACAGTAAAGTATAGAACTTAATAGAAATATTCTGATCCGCCCTTCTCCCTTCTCCACTGCTAAACTAAAAAACAACCCTTACATTCTGCAAAGGTAGTCTTATGACCTCTGCAACCGATCCATCCACCGCTCTCACACCGTTCCCAGACCATACACAGCTACCAGAGTCTGATGGTACTTTCGTGAAAAACTTTCAGGAACATCCCCAAAGCATTCTCCTAACGGACTCGATTAAACCGAT
This sequence comes from Nostoc sp. CALU 1950, assembly GCF_051172895.1. Lineage (NCBI taxonomy): Bacteria > Bacillati > Cyanobacteriota > Cyanophyceae > Nostocales > Nostocaceae > Nostoc > Nostoc sp. CALU 1950. Next base: position 34,224 of record NZ_JBDNJQ010000021.1, read on the forward strand.
ATTGCAGAAACGTCATCCTGATGGGCAATACTGTATTGGTCAAGATAGCGGTATCTACTGGCGGATAACTGACCCCCCAGAAAAAGGTGCAGAAGCACCAGACTGGTTTTATGTAGGGAATGTACCCCCTACTTTGAATGGGCAAACGCGCAGGTCTTATGTATTATGGCGAGAGTTTATTGCCCCATTGATTGCATTGGAATTTGTTTCTGGGGATGGTAGTGAGGAGCGAGATAAAACTCCTTGGAAGGGTAAATTTTGGATTTATGAACAGGTGATTCGTCCTCCCTTCTACGGCATTTATGAAGTGAATAAAGCCAGTGTAGAAGTTTATGAATTAATCGGTGGACAATATCAGTTATTAACAGCAAATGAACGCGGACATTATCCTATACATACTTTAGGAGTTGAGTTAGGGATTTGGCAGGGACAATATTATAATATGGAATTACCTTGGCTACGCTGGTGGGATTTGCAAGGTAATTTGTTGTTGACTGGTGAGGAAAGAGCCGATCGCTTGACTGCTCAATTGCGATCGCTCGGCGTTGAACCAGAAGCCTAATATTTTTGGATTGTGGCATACACACAAAAATCACTATATGAGCCACACAATTAATTGCAAGGCTCATATAGCAGAGGTTTTAGTTATTTCATTTTTTCAAAACTACATGGAAGGAATTTAAATACCCAGTAATGGTTTTAGCTAATGTCTTCTGCTGTTTTTTTGTAGTTATTGCCATTACTTGATATAATCTCCCTTCAGCAATATACATTCTACTTTTAGTGATTTTCCCTCCAGAATTGATGTACTCAATTTCTTTGCCAGGATGATTATTGGAACTACGAATGTTTCGTTGACTAATTAAATTACTTTTCGTAGTCTTTAAAGCCATATCCCGTGCATTATTAAGTACAGCTTGGGGGTCAGCCATTTCACCGTAACTATAAGGAAAATCATTGTAAGCAACTATGTATGCTACTTGCTGTTTTGGTGGTTCAGCAACAAATATTTCTAAGTTAATTTCCCCCATATAAGTTTTTTGGGATTGGGTATTTCTGTTGGGGCTTCCCGGCATCAAAATACTAAAGCGTCCATCTGGAGGGGTGTATAACTTCCATTGTGGCTGCACGGGTTTAGTGATGGTTGGTTTGACAGCAGCCACCGGGGGTTTGGGTTGACGCGCTTCCACGAGAATAGAACCACCACAGACAAAGGTGGCGGCGATTAATGGCAACAGACTTTTAATTGTCATATTTTTTGCCTTTTGAGATGCTGATCTCACTGATGATGCCAGCTGTTATAACCTAGCAGCACATAAAGCAGCACCTATTAGCCCCACTTGCGGATTGAGGATAATATACACGGGTATCTCTTCAAGGAGGCGGCGCATCCTGCCTTTTTGGGTGAAGTTTAATAAGAAACCACTGTTTTCAATTAACGGTAGGATTTTGGGTGCAATTCCACCAGCGATGTATAAGCCACCATAAGGTAGGAGTTTCAGGGCAAGGTTGCCGGCTTCTGCACCATAAGCGTCTATAAATAATTGCAAGGTTTGTTCACAGAGGCGATCGCGTTTTTGTAGTGCAGCCGTACCAATAGCAGCACCAGGATCGACACTTTTCTCTTCTTGTCCCGCTTCTTGTTCCCAAGTTCTCACGACTTGGGCAATATCTGGAGATTCGGCGGCAAATTTGCGATCGCGCAAAAATTGGTAAATTGCCACAATTCCCATTCCAGAAACCACGCGTTCCACAGAAATGCGCTGGATATCATGTTTATCCAGTAGGTATTTTAACAGTTGAAACTCAATCTCGTTACGAGGGGCGAAGTCAGCGTGTCCACCTTCTGAGGGAAAGACTTGATAGTAGTTTCCCTGTCTAATTAAAAATCCTTGTCCTAAGCCAGTACCAGCACCAATAATTGCAATGGGGGTTTCGGGTTGAGATTTGCCAACTTGCAACGTCAGTAAGTCTTGTTTTTGTAAACCTAAAATGCCATAGCCAACGGCAGCGAAGTCGTTAATTAAAGAAATTTGCGGGATACCCAATTCTTGTTGTAGACGTTCGGTATCCAGGAACCAGACTAAATTGGTTAGTTTGGCAGTATTTTTGACAATAGGCCCTGCGATCGCAAAACAAGCCTTTTCTGGTATGGGTGTATTAGCTTTGACCAAAAACTGCTGCACTATAGGCACTAAATCGGGAAAATCAGCACTGTGGTAACTTTCCTGATAAATAGTATGTAAAGCTGGTGAATCTGATGTTTCAACCAATCGCAAAATAGTTTTCGTACCGCCGATGTCTCCTGCTAGTAACAATGTCATAGAAATTATTCGCGAATTAATTACTTTATTTGTAGGATATATCCAACCTAGCAGAAGCTATGAACACAAATCCCTATCAGAGGTTTAAGCAAATCGAATCACTTCTTCTATGTGGGTTAAATGGGAAGTATCTCCCGTGAGTTCTAATAACCATTCTGGTTCCTGGCGTACCACTTTTACCAAGGAACATAGAGAAGCTTTAACTTCTGTTTTGGCAATTTCCCCCACTAGTCCCATTGCTCCGCCCAACACAGATGCGCCATGTGCCACCAGCAGGATATCCTGTGGGAAGAACTCAGTAGCTAAACATCTGGCAGTTTGCCCAGAACGTTCTCGCACTTTTTCGTGAGTTTCAGGATATTTGGCGGCGATGCGCGAAGTATAGCTGGTGTCAATTCTGGGGAATAATTTTGCTAACGCTGGAGTTGAGAGTTTTTCGGGTTCTTCTGTCATCCAAACTGGGTTTAGCCATTCACTCAAACCTGTTTCGAGTTTGATCGGCAAATTGAGCAATTCTGCAACTGCGTTTGCCGTTTGTACGGTTCGCAAAAAAGGAGAAGCGAAAATATGACCAATATTTTCTTGTTTCAATCGTTTAGCTAATTGCTGTGCCTGTACCATACCATCATCAGACAATGGCGGATCATAGCGTCGTTCAGCGGTGAGAAACCAATCGGGGTTTACGAAATCGAGGCGGTTAGCGTGTCTTGCTATCCAGACTATTTGACTCATAGGTTTAATTATTCCGGTGAATAGAATTCGCCGCTAAACAAATATATAGATATCTGCAAGGAGGGCTGCAAATATTAATATATGACAAAAATCGTAATAATATTTAATAATATTAATGATTAGGAAAAGTTATAAATGCTGTCAATGTAGTTTTTATTAAAGCCTTTTCAGCCATTCTTCTAAAGCAATATCAACTAAAATCTCTAAAGAGTTAGTTTCACTCAGAATAAGTTTTTCGTATTTTTCATAACAGATGCGTGGTCGCTCATTTAGTGATTCACCCTCTACACATCTTTTTATTGTTTCTATAAAAGACGGGTATTCATATAAGTTACTCACTCTATTTTTATTACTGATAAAGGATCGAGGGTAATTAATTATTCTAGAAAAAGTAGCCAAATTTTTATCACTACAAATATGCATTCTGAGAGTGGTTTGTCTATAATATGGGTCTGGTTCAGGTAATCTTAGAAATAGATTAGGTCTACCTTGAAAACCATAAATAGTGCTACCAAAGTAAAACTCAGCACAGAGCTTATTTTTTCCTTTACCATATTCAATAGAATTAGGTTTAACAATTTCTTGGATGCGTTTGTCAAACCCAAGAATTTTTTTACGAATTCTGAGTACAGCCTCTCGCTCATTTTCACTAGAATTGTCACATTTAGCTAGTCGGTTAATAATTGCTCTAGGAGGAGCAGGTATATCTTCATTAACATCTCTTTCTTGATAAGGAATTTCTACTTTTGATAAGTTGCCATTATCTAAGTCTTTTAGTTCTAAATAGAAGTTTTGACTTGCTACCAATATTTGAAAATAGAGAAATTGAATAGACAAATGGCTGTACTTTCTATCTGTAAAGTTATCTCGATGAAAATTAGGCTTAATTGCTATCAAGCTAATAGGTTGTCCATAGTCTACCTCTTCCTGGAAGGGTTTATTCTCAAGTAAAGCTTCATAATACCGAGTTAGTTGCTGAACAATATATCTGTCTTCACCATTTTTCAATTCCAATACTACTAACTGTTTCTTCTCACCCAACGCTAAAATATCGCAAATTTGACCTTTAACATAATATTGTCGCTTTAGCGGAATTAATCCGAAAAGTTCCTTTAAATTAACCCAGACAAAATCTTCTAAATCAGCCTCAGTCGCAAATTTCCAACTATTACCCGTTTTTATTAAATTCACAAAATCCATTATCTGGCTCTAACTTGAGTAAATTACTACCTTTAGTATTCCCAAAGCTAGAGAAGAATTTATACAATTGTTTACAACTTCAACCATCCAAATAGTTGTCCTACGGTTAATTGAAAACCGTTAACTAAATCGGGAATTGGTAATATTTCTTGTTCTTCTTGTAAAAGTTCTGGTTGCTGCTTTGGTGGATAAACTAAAACAGAATGTTCATCTGGATCAATCAGCCAACCGAAGCGACTACCATGTTTTAAACAATGTAGAATATTTCCGGTTACTTTAGTCTGGCTTTGATCAGGCGAAAGAATCTCAATTGTCCAGTCTGGATATGTCTTAAAGACATTTGCCACTTCTCCACGCTCGTCTAATAAAATCCGTTCCCAAGCAAACACAGCTATATCAGGGACAATTGAACGTCCGCCAAAAGTACATCGCAATTCTGGAAATACAAGGGCAATTCTTTGAGGTTTGGTTACAGAATTGATATTACTGACTAGTTCACCCTGAAGAATACTACGTTTTCCCTGTGGCATTGGCTTTTGAATAATTTCACCGTTGATGTATTCTAAGCTAGGCTTTGTTTCTGGTAGTTTTAAAAACTCTTCCAAAGTTAGAGGCTTAGTTGATGATTTTACCATCTGCTTGTACTTCCTAAGTTTTCATATACAACAATAAATCATATATCGTTTAAAATTTTAACTGGATAAGCACGAATTGCATCATCGACAGCATTTTATTCCATCGACACTAATCCAGTTCATAAGAAATTTATTGGATTATTACTATACTATAATCATCACCCTAAATAAGCTTTTTTAACTCGCTCATCACTAATCAATTCTGATGCTGCACCTGTTAAGGTAATAGAACCAGCTTCTAAAACATAACCGCGATCGGCAATTTGTAGTGCAAGATTAGCGTTTTGCTCAACTAACAAAATAGTCACCCCTGTAGCCCGGAGATTTTCAATAATTGAGAAGATTTCCCGGACGATCGCAGGTGCTAAACCTAAGCTAGGCTCGTCTAAAAGTAAGAGTTGTGGTTTACTCATGACAGCCCGTGCGATCGCTAACATTTGTTGTTCGCCACCGCTAAGGGTTCCTGCTAGTTGATTGCGTCTTTGGAATAAGCGGGGAAATAGCTCAAATTGGCGCTGAATATCTGCTTTTATCTCAGCTTGATTGGAGCGAATATAAGCACCCAAAAGTAAGTTATCAAATACTGTTTGCCGCGTTAATACTCTGCGCCCTTCAGGACAATGGGCGATACCAAGTTGTACAACTTCGTGAGTTTGGCGGCGGGTAATATTATGTCCATTATAAATAATTACGCCACTCTTAGGATTAACTACTTTAGATATAGCGCGGAGTGTAGTAGTTTTACCAGCACCATTAGCACCAATTAAAGTAACTACTTCGCCTTTTTGAATAATTAAATTAATCTTTTTCAGAGCTTGGATGCCGCCATAATTAACATCAAGTTCTTGAACTTCTAAAATTGTATAGTTTGGTCTACTATCGGATTTCATCGGCGGTTTACATCCAGAAATGTTGATTCAAAACCTAACATACATCAATCCTACATTTCTTAAAACAGTGCGTAGGCTTACCCCATCGTAGACATTGCGTCAACTTAAAAACCAACGCCAGAATACTGCAATCTTTATGATGTACGATTAATGACTGATAAAGATATCAAGCGTCCTGTGGCAAAAGCAGCAGATATTGGTAGCAAACGACTAATTAATTTAGCTCCTGATGCATGGGTACAGTGGGTAACACAGCGTCCTGAAGTTGTGGCGAAAGAAATTCTCGGTTCTGAGTTTCAGTGGATTAGCCGGGAAACAGATGTTTTGGTGAAGGCATACAGTCCCACTCATGGAGATTTTTTAGTATTAAATGAACTACAGTTGCGTTACACGGCACAGATGCCTCTACGGATGAGAGCATATACTGCCTTGGCACAAGAACGCTATCGACTGCCAACTTACCCAGTATTGGTTAACATCTTACCGCCCCCATCCACCTTAACGATTGTCAGTAGTTACGAGCAGGAATTTTTGGGATTACGTGCCATCCAAGATTATCGCGTGATTAATTTGTGGGAAATCGATGCTGAAATAGTGTTTCAGCAACCACTACCATCGTTGTTACCCTTTGTGCCAATCCTGCGAGGAGGGGGAGAGGTATCAGTTGTGCAACGCGCATTGCAGGCGCTACGAGCAGATGTGCAGTTGAACCAGTTAGAATCATTGCTGGCATTTTTTGCTAGCTTTGTGTTAGACACGCCTTTAGTGCAACAAATCATGAGGTGGGATATGGCAGTATTGCGAGAATCGCCTTGGTATCAGGAAATTGAGCAAAGAGGTATTCAGCAGGGTGCGCGACGGCAGCTAATCCGGGTATTGGAACAACGCTTTGGCGAAATTCCTCATGAAGTGGAAGTAAGGTTTGAGGGTGAAAGTGTGGAAAAATTAGAAACTTTAATGGATAGCGCGATCGCTGTGAGTTCTTTAGACGAATTCGTGCAAATTTTGTTTACATAAATTCAATCATTTCCCAAATAAGCCTCAATTACAGCCGGGTTATTTCTGACTACAGATGGTTCACCCAAGGCAATTAATTGACCAAAATCTAATACAGCAATGCGATCGCACAAACCCATAACTAAGGGTACATGGTGTTCTATAAGGATAATCGTCAAATTGAAGCGATCGCGCAGGCTACGGATAAATTCGCTCAATTGCTGCTTTTCGTTGGGGTTCATCCCCGCCGCCGGTTCATCGAGAAGTAAAATTTGTGGTTGTAATGCTAAAGCACGGGCAATTTCCAGCCGCCGCTGATCACCGTAAGCAAAGTTTTTGGCTTTTTCGTCAGCGCGATCGCTTAATCCCACCAAATCTAATAAATCTAAAGCTTTCTGCTTAGTCTTCAATTCTTCACGAGGCGCTGGTGGTAATCCCAAAACACCTGTAATCATATTACTTTTGGTGTGTAAATGTCGGGCGATTATCACATTTTCTAACGCCGATAATTCCCCGAACAAGCGGATATTTTGGAAGGTACGGGCGATACCTAAAGCAGCAATTTGATGGGGACGCAGTTGAGAAACTTCTGCACCTTGATAAATTAATTTACCGCTAGAAGGGGGAATGAAGGCAGTAATCAAATTAAACAGTGTTGTTTTGCCAGCACCATTAGGGCCAATCAGTCCAAAAATCTCATGTTTATTTACACTAAAAGATACATTATTTACCGCCATTAGACCACCAAAGCGGCGAGTCAATGCTCTTGCTTCTAAGACAATACTGCTGTTAGCTTCTGAAATACTGTATGACATTTTTGCATATTTATTATATGAATAGTTCACTTTTGGCTTTTACGTCTTTGAAAAATATCTGGAGTAATTAGCCCTTGGGGGAAAAATATTGTACCTATTACTATTAGTAAGCCAAAAATAATTAATCTCCCATCTCGTAAAAATTGTGCTAGCCAAGTAGGCAAACCACCAGTATCAGCGAGACTTCGCAGAATTTCTGGTAAGGCTGTAAATACCATACCTCCGACTACCGGCCCTAAAAAACTTCTCGAACCACCAATTAAAACAAAAGTTAAATATATAATACTGGCATCAAAAGTACCTTGACGAGCATTCCAGGTATTAAGGAAGTGGGCGCTAATTGCACCTACAATGCCTGCAAGCATAGCCCCTAATGTAAACGCTAAAACTTTGTAATAAGTGGGATTAATTCCCATTGCACCCGCAGCTAATTCATCTTCACGGATAGCTATAAAAGCCCTTCCTACACGAATGCGTTCTAAACGATAAAGCAACACCATACTAATTAATAGTAATGGCAAAGCAATCCATAAATATTCAAGTTGTGTTTGGAAAGGTTGAGGAATGCCAAAAATTCCGACAGCACCGCCCGTAATATCTAAATTGAGAGAGATGACACGCAGAACTTCCACAAAAGCGATAGTTGCGATCGCTAAATAAATTCCTCGCAATCTCAATGCTGGAATTCCCACCATTACGCCCAATAATCCAGAAATTACACCAGCAATTAACATCTCCAATAACAATAAGGGAATTGGAAATAAACTACTGCTAGATGTAAAAACTTTTGTGGATAAAATTGCTGCAATATATCCACCTAAAGCATAAAATCCTGGACTAGCTAAAGACAATTGTCCTGTCATTAGCGGTAAGTAAAGCGATAACCCTAGTAACGCCCCCAACACCATAGAGACAATCAAAGAAGCGTAAGTAGCGAAGAAATCAGCCATTTTATTTAATATATTTTGATTAAACTTAATCAAACTATCGCTTTTATCAACTCTTAAGTTGTTAGTATTTGCTCTGCTGTCAGCGCCAGTTCAGGAAAAGTTCGCGATTCAATTCGTTCTGAACCTCTAAAGTGTGTGCATTGGTATTTACCCTCATCATCTAATAGAAAAACAAACACAGCCGGAACTTTTGGATTTCCTAAATACTCTCTTAGCCCAATTGCTAAATAATCTACAATCCAATATTCTGTAATACCTAAGCGTTGATATTCATCTAATTTATCAATATAGTCATCTTCCCAATTAGTTGATGTCACTTCTACAGCTAATTGGATAGGTTCTTCAAGTGCAGCATAAGCAGAACGATTTGAGCGCCATTTATCTTTATCTATGACACTTACATCAGGCTTGCGCCCTTGTTCTATACCATTAGCAGTTATAGTTTTAAATACTGCTGTGTTTTTTACTACGTAATTAAGATTTAGACGTTTAATTTCATCTTTGAAAGAGTCAGCCGTAAAGTCAGCGACATCATCATGATTTCTGGTTGCACGCACTTCTACAATTTCTCCATCTACAAGTTCATATAAACCTTCCTCTGGACACTGTTCTAAAAATTGGTCAAAAGTTAATTTTTGTTTGGTGTATGTTTTCATGGCGCTACGTCTCTTTAAACTTTCTGAATAAATCGCCGTCCTAGCAAACCTTGGGGTCTAACTAATAGCATGATAAACAAAATCCCAAAGGCTACTGCGTCTTTATAACCAGAGAATTCAGCAGGGACAAACGCCTCCACTAATCCAATTACTAAGCCTCCCACCACAGCACCGGGAATACTACCTAAACCACCTAAAACAATTACCGCTAAACCCCGTAAACCAAAAGCAATGCCGAAATATGGCCCTGCAATACTAACACTAGAGGCGACTAAAGTTCCTGCTAATCCTGCTAAAAAACTGCTGATGAAGAATGTTAGGATGATAAAGCGATCGCTATTAATTCCTAACAAACTAGCTGTAGTTGGATCTTCTGCGATCGCTTGCATTGCCTTACCATATTTAGTCCGATTGATAAAATAGGTAAGAATTGCCACAATCACCACTGATACACTAAAAATTACCACCTGAACACTGCGAATCGGAATTGGGTTTTCTGGACTACCAAAGTTAATCGCAGGTGGCAAATTACCGTAAGTATTTGCGGGGTATGTGTAACTTTCTGCACCTACTAAATACTGGATTAAATTCACAATTACCACTGCTACCCCCAAACTGGAAACAACAGTTAGCAAAGGATCAGATCCTTGACGGCGCAAAGGTTGAAAAGCAACCCGTTCCATCACTACCCCCACCAATCCCGCCAAGGTACTTCCTAATATCAAGGCTATAGCAAATGGTAATTGTATTGGTAGGGCTGCATTAGCTAACAAGCCATTAAATCCAAAACTACCACCCATGAGTGCATAAGTGAAATATGCACCCAATGTAAAAATCGCGCCATGAGCTAAATTAATGATGCCCAAAATGGAATAAACCAAGGTATATCCTAAGGCAAAAATTGCATAGACGCTGCCAATGGATAACCCATTTAATAATTGCTGCAAAAACAGATTGATATTCATGTAGCAACTATTTTAGAAATGTGAATTTACCTTGGCTTCCGTCTTTTTCCATCTTTATTTGGGCTACATAGAAATCTTTTTGCACAATTTCACCTATGGGAGTAAAACCAATTTCACCTAATGGTGTATTGTATATTCCGCTAAGTATCTGTTTGTTTAACTCTGTCCGCAATTCTGGTAGCTGTAATTTGTTAACTTTGCTCTTTTTATCTAAAGCTTGAAGTGCTTCGACATAAACCTGCACTGCTGCAAAAGCTTGGGCACTAAATTGGGGTGGCTCTTTTTTGTATTCGTCAGTATAAGCTTTACGAAATGCCGCGTTAACTTCACCTGGATGTTCTGGACTGTAGGCCTGAGCAATCAAAACGCCATCACAAAGTGCCTTACAAACTGACAATATATTCGAGGTATTTAAACCATTTCCACCGACAATTAAGCCTTTGTAACCTAGTTCCCGCAATTGTCGGACTAAATTACCACCATCAGCAGCCAGACCAGAAATAATGATCAAATCTGGTTTGAGATTAATTGCATTGGTAGCTTGACTTTGAAAATCTGTATCGCTGGTTTGGAACTTTTGTACTGTTACCAATTCCAGCCCTTGATCCTTAACTGTTTGTTGAAAAATTTCCGTTTCTGACTTGCTAAATGCATCATTTTGAGCATAGAAAACTGCAACCTTTTTAACTTGGGGATTTTGCTTAAGTGCCGCTTTCACCGAATTAGGCGCGACAACGGAGACTGGTGCAGAAACACGAGCAATGTAATCACCAATTTCAGGAATGTTTTTAGCAGTATTTGATGGCCCAATAACTGGTACTTTTGCACGCTCGGCAATAGGGCCAGCACTAAAAGCTTGCTGTGACAAAGTTGGGCCCACAATTCCAATAACTTTATCTTTGTTAATTAGAGTTTGAAAAGCGTTAATTGTCCCTGCTTCATCACCACTAGTATCTTGAAATACCAATTTAATTGGTGTGCCATTAACACCACCTTTACTATTAAAATACTTCTCGGCAAGTTTGGCTCCAGCAACTTGCTCTTGACCTAGTAATGCCACGTTGCTTGTTTGGGCAACAGCAATACCGATAGGAATCGCACCCGACAATGTACCCGTTGTCGCTGCGGTATCGGTTGCAGTGTTATTTGTGGTAGCATTTGGAGAATTTGTCACAGCCACAGGGTCACCGCCGCCACCACAGCCTGCTAATAGCAAAGCACAAGTTGATAATAATGCTGTTGTTCGAGCGATCGCGTTGTTCATCGTTAAATAATCATGTAGTTATTAGATATTCGGCAAAAGCCAATACTAAAGTTGATAATCTGCAAACAAAATGACGCAGATTTCCACTTTTGCACGAATTATATTAAATCATTCTTATTTGAACATGCAAAGACAAATATTCAAAGTGTTTGTAAATACAAATTATTATAAATAGTGATTATCTTATCATTCTCCAGTTACATTTGAGAATGTGCTATGAAGTTACTTTATCAGTTCAGTTGAGTACTAGGGCGAACGCATCTAAATATTAAAGATCGATAATCAAGGTGGAATTCCCCAACACTAAGTAAGTGGGCATAAATAATTAAAGGTTTGTAGTGGGGACTTTAGTCCTCTCTTAATGGCTAAAGCCCTTACTACGAGCTAATTCAATTGAATTTTACATTACTTAATATAGCTTGATTTATTCTTGCCTACTTACTTACACCACACAGGACTTTCAGAGAATTAGGTATGAAACTCAATAAGAATGATAATCGTTGTAGCGACGTGAGTTTGTGGCAGCCGTCGGCTGCCAAGCAATACGGGTTCGTTTTTGTATCCGCTTTTTCGGTCAAAATTCATGCTGAATTCTGACGACTGACGCCTCTATTATGTTCGATAATCGAAGCCAAAGTCTAAAACTTTGATTTCATCAAGACTTAAAGCTTTATTTTCTAATAGAAACTAAAATTTATAGACAAAAACTGGAAAACAAAGCTTCGCAACTCTTTCGGTTATTGAATTCTCTCAAAGGGAGAAAGCAGGGCTAAGTCTAAATATTCAAGCGACCTGTAGTAAATATTAGATACGTTTGCCCTGCTACGGATAGAGAGATCGCTGCTACTGTTTTTGATTCCTTTTGATAGGCGCAGAAACTGGCCTCGTTCTTAATTGGAGTAGGTGCTGAGTCAGGTCGGATTGAGTCAGCAAATGTAATATGGCTGGAGTACAACAAGGACAAAACAATGGTTCAAGGGGAAGCATGACTATTACTGTCTTAGATTTGTATATTGAGTTAGGCATTCATGGTGTATGTACTAACGACACCAGTATATGTGACGAACTAATTCAAGGGACTCTTATCAATCTTCTCGTTTTTCATGATGAGTTTAAAAGCTAAAATCCCACTAATCAACTGACTCCCAAATAGCAAAAGCTATTGTCATCAGAGAAAATCTCCCTTTTATAAAGGACAAGCACCTTTAAGCTAATCGTCATTCATTTTTTCAGAGTGATTCGCTTATAGTAAGCGGCTCTATCCCTACTTTTATGCAACTTAAATGCCGATTAGCTTACTAGGGTATGCTCGCACTGGGATTGCACCACAAACATTAGAAAAACTCACTCCCGGTGCTATCGTTGGTACCACAAGGGCTATTACAGGTGTTCTGGGTACTATTCAATTCAGAGGTAGTAGTTGCACCAACTGCCATTACTTGAGACCATTCACTGACGCGGTTGTTATCTAAAACGGCTCGCACTCGATAACCAAGCTGAATTTTATGCATTAGCAAGATCAAATCACGGTTGAGTAATCCTTGTGATTTTTGGTTTTCATTAGATGCAGCTTGTATACGAAAGCAGCGATCGCTTTGACGTTTCAACTTTGGAGATTTCCCTTCCACAAGCACCGTTTGTAATTCGTACTCTTTAGCTTCAGGATATGGTTCCCAGCAAAGTTGCCAGTAAGTTGACCAGCGAATTAAGTCTGATGGTAATTCCTCGACTTCATCCGACAACGTAGAGACAAGTCCGGTGACTGAAGGTTGTACAACTTGAGGCTGATTTGAGGTGATTTCAGCAGCTATAGATGAACTGTCATCAACACCTAGTATCATTCCGAATATCAAAGTGAACAGCACAATCAATCGTAGGCATTGTAATTGCACCGACAATATTTTCCGATTCATCATGATGCAAAAGTCAGTTGCTTACCACTCCACAGGTAAAATCAGGTTGCCGTTGTCTGCATAGATTGTTCGAGAACGGATATGTGTTCTGGGAGCTACTGTAGAGTTGAAGACTGCGCTTCTTTGCCCAATTGCTGATCTGTTGCCAATGCTGGCGCGGAATATAACAGAGTTCGGTCCTAGCCCTACAGCATCACCTATGCTAGTTTCAGGGCCATTAGCAACACCATTGACAACCTGCCTACCACCATGAACTAGAGTGCGAGGCCCATAACCAACTCCATTACCAAGAGTCAAACTAGTGGTTTCTAAAGCGTGAAAGACAACATCGTTTGCCATCCCAGCAATTGACCCAACATTAAAAGGTTCACCTTCATCAGCACGTAGCGAAATTCTATTAGCTAGTTTGTGGTTGAGTGATGCTAAAGAATCTTGGAAAGTAAGATTACCGATAATGCGGTTACGATAGTTTGGATCACTAGTTGGAGTTCCACCTATCTGCGGTAGACCTCCAGAATTAAAGAAGGTGACGGGAGCATAATTAATTCCTGTTACGTTTGTCAAGTCTGCCCTAGCTAAATCTGTGTAACCTTTGGCAAATGCTTCATTGACTTCAATAATGCCTTCCATTAATGCAACGTCTGCTTGTGTCAGGTTGACTACTTTCCCTAAACTGCCGCTAGTAGCTTGTAGATTATTTGTGACGTTTTTACCAGGCAGGACAACTTTACCAGCGGGTAAGGTAACACCAGGGCCAACTCGCGCCAGAAAGTTGACTACTGTGTTTCTTTGTATGGTTGCACCGTCTATTTCACAATTGAAGGCGAGAAAAGTCTCTGGAACAGTGTTGCTAAACTGAGTATTGGTAACTGTATCGGTAAAAGGCCCTGTAGAACCTTGAGTACCAATTTTAGCTGCACCTTTGATAATGGCCATGTGTGCCATAATGACACGCTCGCCAATCTGCACTCCCGTTCCTGAAGCTGTGATTTTCACTTGGTCTTGGGCATTAGAATCTGCTGCAATACTAATTGGAGCATTAGTAGCATCTAACTGGGCAAATGGAGCGACGTAGACTTTTTCGCCCAAGGTAATATTTGTGGGATTGATAATTGTTGCTGTTGGGTCAACAAAACTAGCTGACTCGGAAGGTGCGGTACTTGGGCATATAGGTAGGTTTCCCACAGTTGGATTACACGTTCCTCCAGCAGCTAATGCGGGTTGTATGTATATCTGTGTGCTGATGGCAAACGCTAGGATAATTGCATTTAAAGCACTAAAAATTGTGCGAGGTTTGAACATAAAAAACTCCTCACGGTGTTTGGAATATTTGGCTATGGGATAATCTGCGTTAAGGAATGAGAGATTTATTCAGGCGATGTCTGGCAATAAGACGCAGAGCGTCTACGCAGGCTGAAAATTAGCAAAAAATCAGACTGCAAAAGCCTCTATATCGACTATTTTTCTGTTGAGATATCAGACGATGAATTAACCGCCCCAAAAACCTGCTAAGTTGTAGACTATTTGCAAAATAGATGATAACAACAAGCCTAAAGGCGACACTGAAATTGTCGTTGTTGCTCCAGCAACCGCATCATTGTAGACAGTCTCCCAAGCATCTGGCCCGGTAGTGGAACTACCATAAACTTTTGTACTCACAGCTAACGTTAAGCTAAGTACACTCAAACCAGCTAGTATTACGCGACGTTTCAACATTATTCCTTGTTACCTAATAGTTCGCCAAGTTTATTGGGTAAGGTAAACCGAAAAGGTACAGGACATGCTTAAACTTTTCGGTTTATCTTACTTAATAACTTTCAAGTTTAATCAAGTAGAAAATGCTACATCCAGCAATTAACAATCTATTGTAATCCTATTTGCTGTTTAACACTAGAGTTTTAGGTATTGAAAAAATTTATGGAAATAATAAAAATATTATTAAATTTATAATTGAAACCTGTGTTCACAAAACAATAATTTAATTAAAAAAGTAATCTATCTTAAGGAATAAAAAGGAGTCAGAATTCAGAATTCAGAATACTCTACCCATAAAGGGATAGAGTTTTAAGGCGAGAATATTTTAATTTTTTTCGCCCACCTCTTACGTGGTTTTAACCAATATTCGTCACCCACTCGTACAGAATTCATACCTGTTTTCTGACTCCTGAGTTCTGAATTCTTCTTATAAAATTAGATTAATTCTGTTAGTAAAAGATAATCAATATAGGTAAAAAATAATTTAAATTCTATCTTTGGGGGGATAAATATTTAAGCTGTATAGTAAACAAGAGTTTGGAGAAGAGAATAGACATCGATATGGTAATCTCATTTGATTTCAAAACTAAGACATTACCATACATCTGAATATTTAATTTCCTGAAAGCCTTATCTGATTAGGGTTTTGCTAAATTCCACTTCTGATTCAGTCTCGTCAATATTTAGATGCGTTTGCCCTGAGTTGAGTACTGAGCAAGGACTCTTAAGCTCTTTTTTCACTATCAGCTAATCCTTTGGGTTCGTAGTGACGACAACCATTACAGGGGCCTTCGGGGTTGACAGCACAACGCATATAGCCAGATCGGGCATTAAATTTACAGCTGATATCGCCAATCAGATAACCTACTCCTTCTAAATAATAGCGATCGCCTTCAACAGGTCTAACATTTTGCCGTCCCTGCACTGCTGGGAAATTCATGGCTGCTTGTCTGAGCCGTAGGCGCGATCGCGCATGGGTTTTGCGGATCACCCACAGGGAAATCAGGGACGGTAAAAAACCAACGGCAATCACTAAAAGTGTCTTTAACACCTTCTTTTTACCTCTTCTGTGCGCTGATTGATTGTCCCTGATGTTACACTCTGGTTTTACGGAAGTGCAAATCTTAGGGCAGTTTTGCCTCTTTGCAACCAAATATGGTTGCAATTAGCAATGGCAGTATAGTAGGCAATTTTGAGAAAGAAGTTCCTTCTGCCACTTCAATCAGCATAACTGTTACAACCTCAAGGGTGAAATGCCGTTGAATGTTGATAATTTTAAGATTTGTTGACTAATACCTTTTGAACAAGCGTTTTGTGTGATTTCCACTCTTGTTTTTTCTGTGTCGCTGCGATGCTAATCTTTTTTTGGTTTGCTGACGAAGTTGCTGTGCTAGCAGTGCGGCTTCTCTTTCGGCTCGGAATAAATCAACTCTTCGCGTTGTCAGAATAAAAGATTTGTCAGGCTTTCGTTTCACCCAAGGGACGCTAACTGCGAAATACTGACAAATATTTTTCCACGGCTCCTTCTTCAAGAATGGGGAACCTTTTTGAGTATTCAGTGTATTAGCGATCGCTTTCAACTCCAATATCGCTGCTTCTAACTCTCCTGCCATTTGATTGATGCGTTCGACTTGTGTGATTAAACGCTCCTGTTCACTGATGATTTTTTCCTCTTGGAGTCGCAGTGGCACTATAGCAGTAGTTACAGATGTAGGCTGCAACAGCGAAACTTTCAGCAAAATGGGCTTTTTGTCCGTATCTTGGATTTTTTTCATACTACCTCAAGCAAGGCTAGCTGACTTGTAAGGCATTTTAGCAGCAATTTAGTACATTTGTACTAAGTAAAAATATATTTACCTTGAACATCAGTGGCCGCAAGGTGCTGTATCCTCTGAAATGCCTTTAATCACATTACTTATGAGATTGAGAAAATACGAAATAGCTGATACGGAAGAAATGATGAAATTGTTCTACGACACTGTTCATGAAGTAAATATTCACGATTACACAGCAGAACAAGTAGATGCTTGGGCACCAGCAAAGATGGATATTGAAGTTTGGATTAAAAGTTTAGAAAGTAAGTTTACTTATGTAGCAGAAGAAGATGGCAAAATTATTGGTTTTGGAGAATTAGAGACTAATGGTCATATTGACCGTTTTTATTGTCATAAAGATTTTCAAAGGAAAGGTGTTGGTAAGAAAATCTTAGAACAGATTGAATTAAAAGCGAAGTCTTTAGGGGTTGAAAAGTTATTTACAGAAGTCAGTATTACAGCTAAACCTTTTTTTGAAAGGCAAGGATTTATTGTTATAAAAAAGCAAGAGGTAGAGCGTAGAGGACAAAAGTTTATAAACTTTGTCATGGAAAAGCATATCAAAGCAGGATAATAATCTGTTGAATGCTAGCGAAACAATCAATCTTAAACTTAAGACTATAGCGGTTCCCAATTGCATGGAATACAGACCTAACCCCCAGCCCCTTCCCTTCAAGGGAAGGGGAGTAAGACTCAAAGCCTCTCTCCTCGTAGGAGAGAGGTTTGAAGAGAGGTCAAAAGTGTACTGCACCCAAGTGAGAACCGCTATAGTTACAGCACAATCCCAACAAGGTGCAAGCACTACGCATCACGATGCTAGATACTAAGAAACTATACTCAAACCCCAAAGATTGAGCAGCTTTTACTTTTATCGGAATGTAATTAAAATCTTTTTTTATCTATTTATTCACATCCAGTAGACGCGAAGTTTCTAACCGACTCATCCACTTCTCTAAATAAACTCGATTACCTTTTGCTTCATCTGGATCTTTAGTATCCAAAGGATAAGGCATTAGCCCCAAAATCGTTGCTGTGGTCACACAAAACATCGATTTTTGGAAACTTATGCAAATTTGGACTAGCAAATCATCTTCACCTCGAAGACTGCGACGATAAATTTCGTGCAAATACTCTGGAAGATAATGACGCATATCTTGCATCAACAAGGTGGGAGGAATACCCGCGCCGCCTATGGGCAAAGGATCAGCATATAATGCGCCATATTGAAATCGACTTTGATCTGGAGGAATTTGATATCCTTGGGCATTGTATGAAACTGTGCCGTGGAAAGGAGTTCCTCGGAAGAATACTGCTTCTACATAAGGTATTGCTGTATCTGCTAAGAAGGTCAAACCAACACTTTTGGGAATGATTTCATAGACTTCATCCCGAATTTTGACGGCGTAGGTAATTGGGTTTGATGCATTTGCCACTAACCCCGCTTTAATGTGTTCTACAACTTCGGAAATCGATTTGATTTTGCCTTGGTCGTAAAGGTCTGATAAGCTAAGAAAGATATCAGCCATTACTCGCCAGAATTGACCTAAACCTGTGTAGTAAGCAGAGACGCGTAAATGTTCTGTTAAGAAATCTGGAAATAGTTGGTTTATACCCGGAATGAAGGGATTATTTTTAAATTTTGCGGCGATAACAGCTTGCGCTCTTTCTTTAAATTCATTTGTATCTAGATACGTATCTAGTCCACCGCCACCGTGCCACATCATGCCTTTCATGCAATACTCGGCATATTCAAAGTTAATTCGATCATGCCACCAGTGACGGAGTAATTTCTGAAAAGAAACCTCTCCATTAAAGTATTTAAAAAATGGAAAAAATATTAAAAACTGATGCTCGGCAATATAGTTAAGATTTTTTGAGTAGGCATCTAAAACTACGCCATAGCTTTTAAGAATACCAACAACTTCCAGCACATTTTCGGGACTGTCAGGGAGTAATGCTTCTCCTTTTTGCAGACGTTCAATATACTCAGCTAAGGGATTGTGAGGAACTTTCTTTTTAGTAATTACCATTGCTATCTATCCAAAAAGTTTAGGGATTGGGTACTGGGGACTGGGGATTGGGTATTGGGTATTGGTTACTGGGAATTGGGTATTGGGTATTATGTATTCAAAAAAATCTTCCCTAGTCGCTAATTCCTAGTCCCCAGTCCCCAATCCTTAATCCCCAGTCCCCATTACTTTATCCAAGGACACTGCTACTACTACGTTTTGGGTATTTACCATTGCTGTAATCGTTGGTTCAGTCCAGCGGACTAACCAACCAGGTTGAATGCCAAAAATCACGATCAATATAGCTAAAATTGCAGGTGGGATGCGATCGCTCCAATACACACGCGGTAAGTTGGTAACCTGTGCAGACAGGCGTCCAAAAAAGGCGCGGTTGACAAGAATTAAGAAGTAAACTGCTGTTAAACCAGTACCAAGCATACATAGCAATGTTTGCACTGGGAAAACTGGAAAACTTCCCCGATAAACTATAAATTCGGAGATAAAGCCTAGCATTCCCGGTATACCAGCGCTGGCCATGACTCCGACAATCATCAAGCTACCGATTACTGGCATACCCCGTTCTGGGTTCAGCAATCCTTGGATGACTTCTAAATCTCGGCTTCCGGCTTTTTTATACACAACCCCTACTAGCAAAAACAGCATTGCCGAAATCAAGCCGTGGCTAATCATTTGCATTACAGCACCCAACACACTTAAAGGTGTAGCCGCTGCCGCCCCTAAAAGCACATAACCCATGTGTCCAATGGAGCTGTATGCTACCATTTTTTTCATATCGGTTTGAGCGATCGCGCAGGATGAACCATACAGCACACTTACCACTGCCCAAGTCGCCAACCAAGGCGCCAGATAATTCCAAGCTTCTGGCAATAAGTTCATCCCAAATCGCAGTAAGCCGTAAGTTCCCAACTTCAACAGCACCCCAGCCAATAGCACTGAAATCGGTGTGGAAGCTTCAACGTGAGCATCTGGCAACCAAGTATGGAAGGGAACTAAGGGAATTTTAATCCCAAAACCTATCAAAATTCCCGCTAGCAGTAAAAGCTGTGTCCCTAGAGGTAAAGTTGTCGCGTTCAAGGTTGCTAGTGCAAAGTTAGAGGAACCACTCAGCCAAACCATGCCGAGGAAACTTGCTAAAATTAGGATTCCTGAAACGGCTGTATAAATGAGAAATTTGGTAGCAGCATAACCCCGCTTTGCGCCACCCCAAATAGCTATCAATAGATACAGCGGAATCAGTTCTAATTCGTAAAATAGGAAAAATAGCAGTAAATCCTGTGCCAGAAAGGCTCCAGTCACCCCAGCGCTTAATAATAGTATCAAAGAGTAATAAAATTTCGGACGCTGTAGGGATTCATCGCTGCTGTAGATGGCAATGGCAGTTAACAATCCATTCAAAACCAGCAACGGCAAAGATAAACCATCTATCCCAAGGTTATAATTCAAACCTAAAACATCTACCCAAGGGATAGATTCAGCAAACTGTTGAGTAATTTCCCCTGGATGAAACTGAATTGCTAGTACGATTGTCCATAAGAAAGCGATACTAGCAAAGACCAAAGCCACCCCACGGGCAAATTTCCCATTGATGCCAGAGGGCGAGAAACCAATTAAAGCTGCACCGATTAACGGCACTAGAATTAAAACACTAAGCATAAGTAGGTATGGAATGGGGGATTGGGGATTGGGGACTGGGGATTGGGGACTGGGAAAAAACTCTTACCCAATCACAAATGACCAATGACAATATCTTTAAAAAGGCAATTTATCTAGTAAACCCAATGACCAGCTGATGAAAAAACCCAGGACGCTGACAACTGCTAGGATGGTCAACATATAGCCCTGAGATTGCCCAGAAATGCTGTACTTTAAAGTTTGTCCGCTAAAAATGGTCGCAAACCCAACCAAGTTTACGAAACCGTCAACTAAGTAGCGATCGCTCCAAGCAGAAATTTTAGATAGCAGTGCTACTACACTTACCACGGTTACAAGATAAACTCGGTCAATATAAAAATCATAACCTAACAAGTCTTGCAGAAATCTCCACGCCAAGATTCTGGATCTTGACCAAGCTTTGTGTAAATAAACTGTACACCCTAGACCTACCCCGACTACGGTAGAAGTAAACAATGCTAACGCCACATACCAATTAATACTTTCCCAATCGGGTAGTAAGTACCATTGCTGTAGCATCAAAGGTACAAGCAGGGTCAGCACGATGAGAATCACCATTGGCAGCGCCATCTGCCAACCAACTTCTGGCGTGCGACGGGTCTTCTGTTGCGGTTTCCCCCAAAAGACTAATCTAAATACTCTGGTCAAGTTGAATGCTGTCAAGCCATTGACTAATACTAAAACCCCAATTACCCAAGGGCTAATATTCACGAAACCGTCAGCCCATGCTAACATTGCCCAGAAACTTCCTAGTGGTAGCAGTGTTACCATCCCCGCTGAACCGACTACAAAGGCTGTGGTGGTGGCTGGCATCCGTGACCACAGACCGCCCATTTCTGTTAAGTCTTGGCTTTGGGTAGTCAAGATGACTGAACCGGAACTCATGAATAATAATGCTTTTGCGATCGCATGAGTTAACAGCAACATCAAGGCTACACCCCCTTGCTGCAACCCCACTGCTAAAAACACTAACCCCATGTATGCACTGGTGGAATGAGATAGCGATCGCTTAATGTCAATTTGAGCTATAGATACTAATGTTGCCCCAATCGCCGTTACCGTGCCCATAACTACCAAGGCATTCAAAGCAACTGGTGACAATGCTAACAATGGTTGAAATTTATACAGTAAATAAGCACCACCAGCAACTACCAGGGAGTTCCGCATTACCGAGGCGGGGTTTGGCCCTTCCATTGCCTCATCTAACCACAGGTGCAGTGGAAATTGGGCACATTTACCAGCAGGCCCAGCAATTAACGCCAACCCCAGCAATGTCGATGTCATTGGACTTAAATTAGCTGTTTGCGCCCACTCATATAAATCCGAAAAGTTCAAACTCCCGGCTAAGGTGGAAAGTGTCACTACAGCCATTAGCAGCAACAAGTCTCCCACCCGTTTAGTCCAAAATGCATCTCGCGCCGCCGTTACTACTAGTGGTTGAGCATACCAGAACCCCACCAGCAAATAAGTCGAAAGCGTTAGAAGTTCCAAAAGCGCATAGCTGAGAAACAAAGAATCACTGATTGCTAGACCACTCAGCGCCGCTTCAAAAAATCCCAGCAGTGCAAAAAAACGCGCTAACGACCAGTCCTTTTCCATGTAGCCCAGAGCGTAAACTTGTGCCAGTAAGCTTAACCCCGTAATTAAAACTGTTGCTCCAATACTGACTGGCGATAGTTCTAAGGCAAAAGATAAGTCTAAATCCGCAGCTTTGAACCAATTGATTAGTAAGTTTACTGGTTCTCTATCCCAAATACTTTTAAATACAAACAGGCTATGGACGAAGGCCACAATGGTCGTCAACAAATTGAAGTATGCCGCAGGTCTTGGCCCTGTTCGCTTAATTATTCCTATTCCCCACGGCAAGGTCAAAATTGCACCCAATAAGCTATAAAAAGGTACAAACCAACTTGTTGAAAATAGAAATTGATCCATTTAAATTTTCCTTGACGACTCAGCCTTGATTTTAAAAAAATTTCAAACGATTATTTATTTATTAAAATAAATCTACCAAAAGCCCGATGTTTTTTTACTATTTTTTAAAGTCAATTTCCAGAAGGAATTTTACTTAACGTTACCCTATTAAATATAAGTAAAATATAACTTTACATAAGCAAAAGCATTTACTTCCCTTAACATCACTGACCTTTTTACATTTGTATTTCTACTTTAAGCAAAGTACTTTATACGATATATTTGAAAAAATTATCTATTTTTCACCTAGTCCTTGTACATACAGTAATTTTTGAAGAAAGATAGATGCAGCAAAAGACGCAGCCTATGCTTGCCCTTTGCCAGATAGGATTAGCCTTGGTTATGAATGTCGTTTTGTAAATGTGATAAAGAAATTATAAAGCATAAGTGGCTGCTCTAGGAATCAGTGAACTTTAATTGCCCAGAAGCACAGATAAATTTTTGTTAAGTTTTTTAAAACTTTCTTATCATAAACTATTATAGTGATTTATATTGCCAGGGACGCCAAGCTTTCCTATGCTTAATTTGGAAGTGTTTTCTTAACTCTAAGATAAAGCTCTCCCCGTCAAAAATTTCAAACAACAGTACTGATTAGATTCATTTTGTAGGAGTTCTGCGATGCCAATTGCAGTTGGGATGATTGAAACGAAGGGCTTTCCAGCAGTAGTGGAAGCTGCTGATGCGATGGTGAAAGCCGCCCGTGTCACTTTAGTAGGCTATGAAAAAATTGGTAGCGCTCGTGTCACAGTGATAGTTAGGGGAGATGTATCGGAAGTTCAAGCTTCTGTAGCAGCTGGGGTTGAAGCGGCGAAAAGAGTCTTTGGTGGTGAAGTGTTATCCACTCATATCATTGCTCGTCCTCACGAAAACCTGGAGTACGTCTTGCCGATACGTTACACAGAAGCGGTAGAACAATTCCGTACTTAAAAGCTGTTTAAACAAAGTAATTAACGCTCTTTGCCTGAAAAGAGCATCACTTTTGTCCAAAGCTAAAAACTTTCAAATAGGGATTAAAACTAATGTCAATTGCAGTGGGAATGGTTGAAACGCTAGGCTTTCCGGCAGTGGTGGAAGCTGCTGATGCAATGGTGAAAGCTGCCCGCGTCACCTTAGTAGGTTATGAAAAAATTGGTAGTGGTCGAGTGACGGTCATTGTCCGTGGTGACGTTTCGGAAGTGCAAGCTTCTGTGGCCGCAGGAGTTGAATCTGTAAAGCGAGTTAATGGCGGACAAGTGCTGTCTACTCACATCATTGCTCGTCCTCACGAAAACTTGGAATACGTCCTCCCAATTCGTTATACAGAAGACGTAGAGCAGTTCCGGGAAAATGTGAATGCAATTCGCCCTTTCGGTAGAAGACCGTAATTTGTAATGCAAGTTGCCAAAGTTCGCGGCACAGTAGTTAGCACCCAAAAAGATCCAAGTCTCAGAGGTGTGAAACTACTGTTGTTACAATTAGTGGATGAAGATGGAAACATCCTGCCACAATATGAGGTAGCAGCAGATAGTGTGGGAGCAGGAGTAGATGAGTGGGTACTTGTCAGTCGTGGTAGTGCTGCTCGTCAAGTTACTGGAAATGAACAACGCCCATTAGATGCAGTGGTGGTGGCGATCATAGATACCATTTACGTTGAAGATCGCCTTATTTACAGTAAAAAAGATCAATATCAATAGTCATTGGTCATTAGTCATTGGTCATTAGTCATTAGTCATTAGCTCTCGACAAAGGACAAATGACAACTGACAAATGACAACTGACAAATGACAATACAGGAGGAATCTCGCGATGGCAGTCCGCAGCACGGCGGCACCCCCAACCCCGTGGTCAAGGAATTTAGCTGAACCCAAAGTCCATGAAACTGCCTTTGTACATTCATTTGCCAATCTGATTGGGGATGTACGAATAGGTGCAAATGTAATCGTTGCTCCGGGGACTACGATTAGAGCGGATGAAGGCACACCTTTTTATTTGGGTGAAAACACCAATATTCAAGATGGTGTTGTCATTCATGGGTTGGAGCAAGGCCGAGTAATTGGCGATGACCAAAATAAATACTCAGTATGGATTGGTAAAAACGCTTGCATTACCCACATGGCTCTAATTCACGGGCCAGCTTATGTAGGTGATAATTCCTTCATTGGCTTTCGCTCTACGGTGTTTAATGCCAGGGTGGGTGCAGGTTGCATCGTGATGATGCACGCTTTAATTCAAGACGTAGAGATTCCCCCTGGTAAATATATACCTTCGGGAGCGATAATTACCAGCCAGCAGCAAGCTGACCGCTTGCCAGATGTGCAAGATCAGGATAAGGAATTTGCTCATCATGTGGTTGGAATTAATCAGGCATTACGAGCTGGTTATCTCTGTGCTGCGGATAGCAAATGTATAGCACCCATTCGGGATGAGAACGCTAAATCTTATACAGGTAATGGTATTACTGTTTTAGAGTTGGAAAGGAGTAGTGAAGTGTCGAGCAATAGCTTGGGTGCAGAAACAATAGATCAGTTGCGGTATCTATTGGGGCAAGGGTATAAAATTGGTACGGAACATGTAGATCAAAGACGCTTCCGCACTGGTTCTTGGACTAGTTGTCAGCCAATCGAACCGAGATCCATCGGTGAAGCGATCGCAGCATTAGAAAGCTGTCTAAATGACCATAGCGGCGAGTATGTCCGACTGTTTGGCATTGACAAAGACAGACGGCGTGTGCTAGAAGCCATCATCCAACGTCCCGATGATGATGCAAAACCAGCTACCAGCTTTAGAGCGCCGACTAGTAGTCATAGCAATGGCAGCTACAGCAGCAGTAATGGTAACGGTAACGGTTCTAGCAGTGGCAAAGTCAGTGGCGAAACTCTAGAACAAATCCGCCACTTGTTGGCAGGTGGTTACAAAATCGGTATGGAACACGTAGATGAACGTCGTTTCCGCACTGGTTCTTGGACTAGTTGCAAGCCAATTGAAGCAACTTCCACAAATCAAGTCATCTCCGCCTTAGAAGAATGTATAGCAAGCCATCAAGGCGAGTATGTGCGTTTAATCGGTATTGATACCAAAGCCAAACGGCGGGTATTAGAGACTATTATTCAACGTCCAAATGGTCAAGTAGCTTCCTCTGGTAGTCAGAAATCATTTACTACTAGTGCAGCACCCTCTTCTACAGGAACAGCTAGCAGTAACAGCTTGAGTTCTGAAGTAGTAGACCAACTCCGGCATTTATTGGCTGGCGGATCGAAGATTAGCCTTGAACACGTAGATGAGCGCCGCTTCCGTACAGGTTCCTGGACTAGTACCGGTCAAATTCAAGCCTCCTCAGAAAGAGAAGCGATCGCAGCCGTAGAAAGACAACTCGGTGAATACGAAGGGGAATATGTACGCTTAATTGGTATTGACCCGAAAGCCAAACGGCGGGTATTAGAGACTATTATCCAACGTCCAAATGGTCAAGTAGCCTCTTCTGGCAGTCAAAGTCAAAAATCATTTACTAGCAGTACACCCTCTGCTACTGCAACAGCAACAGCTACCAGTACGCGCTTGAGTACAGAAGTAGTAGGCCAACTCCGGCAGTTATTGGCTAGCGGCTCAAAAATTAGCATTGAGCATGTAGATCAACGGCGGTTCCGTACTGGTTCATGGACTAGTACCGGTCAAATTCAAGCCTCTTCAGAAAGAGAAGCGATCGCAGCCGTAGAAAGACAACTCGGCGAATATCCAGGGGAATATGTGCGCTTAATTGGTGTTGACCCCAAAGCCAAGCGTCGGGTATTAGAAACGATTATTCAACGACCATAGTAGGGAATAGGGAATAGGGAATAGGAAATAGGGAATAGGGAATTTTAATATCCACCACTCACCACTCCCTAATAGTAGGGACTAGGGAATTTTAATATTCACCATTTACCATTCACCATTCACTACTCCCCATTCCCCATTCACCATTCACCATTCCCCACTCCGGCTTCCGAGGTTAAAATTTCCATGTCTGTGCCGCCACTGCGCCTCAGCAATAACTTTGATTCTTACATTAGTGGTGAGGTGACTATTCATCCAAGCGCGGTACTTGCACCTGGGGTGATCCTCCAAGCGGCTATAAACAGCAAGATCATCATTGGGCCAGGGGTCTGTATTGGTATGGGAGCAATTCTCCAAGTCCATGAAGGAACCCTAGAGGTAGAAGCAGGCGCAAACCTGGGAGCCGGGTTTTTGATGGTTGGCAAGGGCAAAATTGGAGCAAATGCTTGCATTGGTTCAGCAACAACAGTTTTTAACTATTCGGTTGAAGCTGGAGAAGTAGTACCACCGGGTTCAATTCTAGGAGACACCAGTCGGCAAATTACTCAAACAAAGCAACTAGAACCATCTACAAATAACCCAGCTTCTACAAATACATCACCGCAGCAGGAAGAAGAAAATGGCTTAGGGGGAGTTAAGGAAAAGGTAGTTTCCTCAACTAACTTCTCATCCTCGGCTTTTGTAGATTTCAAACAAAATAAGTCGATTTCTTACTTTAAATCTCCTGCCACTCCAGAAAGCCAGCCTCCTCCGGTGGAAGAACCGGCTAATGATGCTGAATCCACCTTGGAAGAAGCCGCCCAAACGTCTACAGAACATAACTCAGACCCCAGTCAGCCAACCACAGAATCCCCTAACGGTTTTGGGACTCAAATTTATGGACAAGGGAGTATAAGCAGACTGTTGACTACATTGTTTCCTCATAGACAATCATTGAACGACTCAAACTCTGACAATCAGTCCGAGTAAGTGTTAATTGTAAGTTGTCGGCTTTTTCCGTATTTTGGAGAATTGACATGGAAACATATAATCAACGGCCTATTCGTACCATCCAGGGAGCAAGTAGTCAAGAAACCTTTCAGGATACTGCTTTGGGTTTAGTTTCTACCCGCAGTTTCCCAGCGATCGTTGGAACAGCGGATATGATGCTGAAGTCAGCGGGAGTTCACCTCATTGGGTATGAAAAAACTGGTAGTGGTCATTGTACTGCGATCGTCCGGGGTGGAATTGCTGACGTGCGTCTGGCGGTAGAATCTGGTGTGCAAACTGCTGAACAGTTTGGTCAGTTAGTTTCTAGTTTGGTGATTCCCCGACCTTATCCCAACTTAGATATAGTGCTTCCCATCACAACCCGTTTTACTAAATTGATGGAAGAGGGCAATTACAGCCGTCTGAGTAATCAAGCAATTGGTTTAGTAGAAACGCGAGGATTTCCAGCGATGGTAGGAGCTTGTGATGCCATGCTCAAAGCTGCTGATGTTCAGTTAGCAGCCTATGAAAAAATTGGTGCGGGTTTATGTACAGCCATTATTCGTGGTTCCGTAGCAAATGTGGCAGTAGCAGTGGAAGCGGGAATGTTTGAAGCCGAACGAATTGGGGAATTAAATGCAGTCATGGTAATTCCCCGACCTCTCGACGAAATGGAGCTAACCTTGCCATTAGCAAGATGTTGGATAGAAGAACGCGAACCGTTAAACTTACCAGTGAATATTAAAGAACAAGTTGCCGAAATCGAGGTACTAAGATTACCAGATTTAACCAAGCTACCTACAAAAGTTCAAGAAGAATTATGGAATGATGAATGATGATAGATGAATTTTGAAAAACCATCATTCAACATTCATCGTTTAGATGGAAGGCATCTTACGCTTTTGCTGTTCTGATAATAGCTTCTTCAATCCATAAGTAGAATACTTTTGTTTTAATATAAATAATAGAGTTTTATCTATAATGAAACTCGTAACTTTCTGTGAGCATTGCTATATCATTTGCCAGTGTTCAGCAATACTAGTTATATATCTATTAATCGTTATATACAGGAGAATCACCCTTGAACCAAGCGACGCTGCACCAGTTAAAGGTGTTCGAGGCGGCGGCACGGCACAGTAGCTTTACTCGTGCTGCGGAGGAATTGTTTCTCACCCAACCTACCGTTTCTATGCAGATCAAGCAACTCACAAAATCGGTAGGTTTGCCATTATTTGAGCAAGTGGGGAAGCGATTGTATTTGACGGAGGCAGGACGAGAATTATTTGCCACTTGTCGGCAGATTTTTGACAATATAGCCCAGTATGAAATGAAGGTGGCAGATTTAAAAGGGCTAAAACAGGGACAATTACGCTTGGCAGTAATTACAACAGCAAAATACTTTATTCCACGTTTGTTAGGGCCCTTTTGCGAACTCTATCCAGGGATTGATATCTCGCTGCAAGTAACAAATCACGAACAAATTTTAGAACGAATGAGTCAAAATCTGGATGACTTATATATTATGAGTCAAATTCCAGACAATATAGATGTGACTTGTGAACCATTTTTAGAAAATCCTTTGATAGTCTTTGCACCAACTAATCATCCGTTATCCAAGGAAAAAAATATTCCTATACAACGCTTATCTAACGAACCTTTTATTATGCGGGAACCTGGATCAGGAACTCGTCGTGCCGTCCAAAAGCTATTTGAAGAAGAAGGGGTAACGGTAAAAGTCAAGCTAGAATTGGGAAGTAATGAAGCAATTAAACAAGCGATCGCAGGTGGTTTAGGTATTTCTGTTTTATCTCGTCATACCTTACTGTCAGACACTTCAGAGTTTAACATTTTAGATGTACAACACTTCCCCATTCAGCGACATTGGTACATGGTTTACCCATCTGGCAAGCAGCTATCTATCGTTGCTCGTGCCTATTATGAGTATCTACTAGCTGCGGCAAAGAATTTTGTCGAGCAAAATACTGATAATGCTTCTAATGCTCTTGAACCAATTCACGGCTAAAATAATTCGTAATTTGTAATTACGAATTACGAATTACGAATTACCTAAAAGGGTTGACTGTTAGACCAGTAAACATTGACAATTAACCAGCAGAATCATTAAAAATGGGGGAAAACTAGTAGTGGTTAACCCGGAAATACCATCTTGGCGCAAAACAGTACAAAGCGAGATTGTAGCTGTTACCGTGTATGCTGACAGAGCATTGGTTACACGGCGGGGTGTAGTTGATTTAACAGGAATTGAACAGGAATTAGTAATTACCGCAATGCCAATGACTCTAGAAACTGAGTCTGTCAGGGTTAGCGGTACTGGTACGGTAGGGGTGCGCTTGGTAGGAGTTAGTAGCGATCGCATCTACACTACTGAACCCGTAGCGGAGCGAGTCGCAAATTTGACAAGGCAAATCCAGCAATTAGAAGCAGAAAAACGCCACCTGCAAGCTCAGGTGGATGCTTTAGCATTGCAATCTAGTTTTATCGCTGGCTTACGTGAAAAAACAGAAGAACCCTTTTCACAGAGTTTGTCTCGGAAAAATCTCAGCCTTAGCGAAACTTTGGATTTTTTGAACTTTCTCGGAAGCCAGTATAGTGAATATGCGATCGCATCTGGAGAGTGCAAAACCCAACAGCAGGAATTAGACAAACAACTGCAAGCACTCCACACCTCATTGCAAAAAATTCAAACGCCCCATCCCAAAGAGAGTTTTAACTTAGTTGTAGCAGTTGAAGTAGCGGGTGAAGGAAAATTTGAATTAGAGGTATCTTACATAGTAAATCGCGCTAGTTGGAATCCGCTTTATGACTTACGCTTTAGCACTACCAGCGATATTGTACATCTGAGCTACCTTGCAGAAATTACTCAAAGCACTGGCGAAGATTGGATTGGTGCAAATCTTACCCTTTCT
Source organism: Nostoc sp. CALU 1950 (assembly GCF_051172895.1). Taxonomy (NCBI): domain Bacteria; kingdom Bacillati; phylum Cyanobacteriota; class Cyanophyceae; order Nostocales; family Nostocaceae; genus Nostoc; species Nostoc sp. CALU 1950. The sequence goes on from NZ_JBDNJQ010000021.1 coordinate 64,496, forward strand.
ACCGCTAAACCGGGATTAGGTACACTCCCACCCAAACTTGAACCCTGGTATATTGATGCGCCACGTCCACAACTGTTACAACGACACCGATTTACTGCCCAGCCACCACTGCTACCTACCATAGCAGAACCGCCTGCTTCTGCTGCCAGAGCGGATTGGCAAGAACAAGATGAAGTTGCACAAGATAGTCTTATCCCAGCAGAAACCGTTGTGGCAGAAGTATCCAAAGAAGGTAGTGTAGTTACCTTTAAATTGAATAGTGGTGGCAATATTCCCAGTGATGGCGCACCCCATAAAACTACGATTTTTAATGATGATTATCCTTGTAGCTTCGATTATGTCGCAATGCCGCGCTTGGTAAGCTTTGCTTATCTACAAGCGAATGTAAAAAATAATCCCAACGGTGCGACTTTGTTACCAGGTAAAGCGAATATTTTCCGCGACAACGTTTTTGTCGGCACTACTGGGTTGGAGAATATTGCACCAGGGCAAGAATTCAAACTGAACTTAGGAATTGACGAAGGTTTAAAAATTGAGCGCGACTTAGTTGAACGTCTGGTAGATAAAAGATTAATTAGCAATCAGCGCCGGATTACTTATAGTTATCGGCTGATAATTACTAACTTACTCGACAAAGAGGTAAATCTGAAACTAACTGAACAATTACCAGTTAGCCGCAACGAGCAAATTAAAGTCCGCCTCAGTCGCAGTAACCCACAAATTCAACTTGGTGAAATGGGGATTTTAGAATGGCAGTTAACTCTTCCAGCCCAAGAACGACGAGAGATATATTACCAGTTTAATGTTGAACATCCGCCTGACCTAATGGTAGTTGGGTTAGATATCTAGGGAATCCCAAAATTAAAGGAGGCATTCAAGATCCGCCTCGTAATTTTGCCACTTAGAGCGACAACAAACTTTGGGACGCTCAAAAGGAAGCGGGAGCATCTCACTTTTACAAATATACCAGGCGATTAGAAATCGCGGCTACGCGGACTCAAAGAATTTGAAACCCACGGAGGAGGGTTTTGTTTGTATAGCCGCGAATTTCATTCGCCAGAGCTAGCTTTCTCTGGTCGTAGCAATTCTTGGTGCAATACAGTTCAGATAAGACCAAAACACTTGTAGAGACGGCGATTTATCGCGT
>NZ_JBDNJQ010000220.1:0-11646 GCF_051172895.1 Nostoc sp. CALU 1950
ATAGTTATTGTATGAAAAATATCACTGAAAAACTCACAAAGTCAACAGACTAGCTGCTGCCTCCAGTCAGACATTGAGTCAGAGACTCAATGAATGCATTCCCAGGCGGAACCTGGGAACGAGGAAAGTCTTATCACAGCTAGGTTTTTAGGACTTGTGTGTACACCGTAGCGATCGCAGCGTGTTGTAGACAGGGCTGTTTTCCTCCTGCCTTTCCTGATAAATAATGGGAAGAATTTATTATTCCAAAACTATGCTTGAAGCTAAAGTCTTCGTCACTCGTCGCCTACCTATTGAATTAGAGGAACTGCGATCGCTCGTCACTGTGGAAGTTTGGCCAGAACGCCAACCCCCTCCCTACGAAATTTTACGAGAAAAAGTCCAGGAAATAGATGGATTGCTCTGTCTGCTGACTGACCAAATTGATCGGCAACTGATCGAGTCTGGGAAACTCAAAGTCATCAGTCAAATGGCGGTGGGTTACGATAACATTGACATTGCCGCCGCTACGGCACGGCAAATTCCCGTCGGTCATACTCCTGGTGTGTTAACCGATGCTACCGCAGATTTTGCTTGGGCATTACTCATGGCAGCAGCACGGCGAGTAGTTGAGGCAGATCGGTTTACTCGTGCAGGGTTGTGGCAGACTTGGGAACCAGACTTATTATTGGGGCCAAATGTTACGGGTGCTACCTTGGGGATTGTTGGTTTTGGGCGCATTGGTCAAGCGATTGCTCGTCGTGCCAAAGGGTTTGAAATGCAGATTTTGTATACGAGTAGGCAACGATGCAACCCAGAATTAGAACAATCTTTAGGTGTGGAGTTTGCTACGTTGGAACACTTGCTGCAAGAGTCTGATTTTGTAACACTGCACACACCATCTACTGATGATACGTATCATCTGATTTGCGATCGCCAATTTGAGTTGATGAAGCGATCGGCTATTTTGATTAATACAGCGCGGGGAAATATTATAGATCCAGATTCTCTGTATCGTGCCCTTACAAGTGGTCTAATTGCCGCTGCGGCTGTGGATGTCACCGAACCAGAACCGATTCCCAGCGATAGCCTGTTGTTAACTTTAGATAATCTAATTATTGCGCCTCATATTGGCAGTGCCAGTCGGCAAACGCGATCAAAAATGGCAACAATGGCGATCGCTAACTTAATTGCTGGACTGAGGGGCGATCGTCTAGCTTATTGTGTCAACCCCGAAATTTATCAATGAAGGCAGGAGGCAGGAGGAAGATTCTGACAAGTGTAAGTTGTTTATTTGGGCATCAGTAGGTACTCTCAAACAGAGTTCTAAACGTGGTTCAAATAACGAAATTTTGTTCTTGGGTGGGAAATCAGAAATGTGATGCCTCAATAGTGAGGTTTATGAGTCTAATTAATAAATAATCGGTGCAGTCAACCTGCACCGATTACCAAATGTGACTTGAATTAAACATCCCATTGTTTCACGCCAATGCTGAAGCTTGGGGTTTGGCAAAAATCATTCTTCCTGCTGTAGTTTGTAAAGCACTGGTTACTACTACTCGCAGTTCACCACCCACATAATTGCTGCCTTCTTCAACAACAACCATTGTGCCGTCGTCTAGATAGCCAATGCCTTGACTGGGTTCTTTGCCTTCCTTGAGAATTTTCAAATCCAGATTGTCGCCAGGTAAATAACTGGGACGGACGGCATTCACTAAATCATTCACATTCAAAACAGGTACTTTCTGAACGCTAGCGACTTTAGACAAGTTGTAGTCGTTGGTTAGCAGTGTACCGCTAATTTCTTGGGCGAAGCGCACTAACTTCGCATCCACTGTGGGAATATCTTCGTAGTCAACTGCATTGATCAGAATGCGATCGGGATAATCTTCTTTAATGCGGTTGAGAATTTCTAGCCCTCGTCTTCCGCGCACCCGTTTTTGGTCTTTGCTAGCATCCGCTACTTGTTGGAGTTCTTGCAAGACAAACTGGGGTACAAGTATTTGCCCTTCCAGAAATCCTGTTTCTAGTAAGGCTTCAATACGACCATCAATAATACAGCTAGTGTCTAAAACTTTGGTATTGGCGGGTTTTAGTGTTCCTTCCACTACCATCGATTCGACGGTGTTGGGATTAATGAACCGCAATAAGCCTCGCCCGTGAGTATCTGCCAAATTCATGCCAGTGACGGAGAGGATAATACTACCAACAACTGCCACCAGTGGCTTGATAAATCCAAAATCTGCCGGGATAGGCAACAAAAATAGTGGGGCTAGCATGAGGTTAGCTAACAATAGCCCAATCACTAAGCCAATGGCACGAGTTAAGATCACTTCCAGAGGCATTTCCTTGACTTGTGATTCTAGGCGACGATATGTCGTCTGGAAACTCAGCCCGATCGCACCACCAATAATGGCGGCAAAGACGGCAACAACTAAGCGTAGAGCTTCTAGATTCGTTACTTGATCTAGCGCCCCATTGGGTAACAGTTCGATGCTGTAGAACCCTATTCCCGACGCTGCTAGGATAAATGAGAAAATGATAATGGCGTCAAGCATGGTTGTCTTGTTTTCCTGAAATTGTGTTCACCGATAAAGTTAAGTATTTTTTATTTCATCGGTAAGATAAACTCATCAATAAGCAATATTGACTTACACTAAGGGTTTAGTAGGACAATATCTGCAATTATTATAACCAAAGGCTTTTATCTTAATATTTTTCATTGTTTCTTTGTAAAACGACAGAAATTTGTAAATAAACTACTCTTTTCGTAAGAATTCAGAATCCACAATCCAGAAGTCAGAATTAAGAAGACTTTGATACCCAAACTTAATAATTTTAATAAAATCAAGAAGTTATTACACGCTTGATTTTACAATTATTCTGGCTACTGACTCCTGACTCCTGAATTCTTACCTCATTTTTATTATCTCCAATTCGCAGTTGGGCTAACTTAAAACTTTTCTCAAAATGAGTCAAAAATTTAGTATTTCTGGAATTGCGAGTTCTGCTTATGTGCATATTCCCTTTTGCAGACGGCGGTGCTTTTATTGTGATTTCCCGGTGTCTGTTGTCGGCGATCGCTTGCGGGGCGAAACATCTGGTACTATCTCCCAATATGTTGAGGTGCTATGTCAAGAAATTGCCATTACACCAGCATTTGGTCAACCCCTAAAGACAATTTTCTTCGGTGGTGGTACTCCTTCTCTGCTATCAATAGCGCAGCTACAACGGATAGTAGGAGAGCTAGAGAAGCATTTTGGTATTGCATCTGGGGTAGAAATTTCGATGGAAATTGACCCAGGTACCTTTGATTTAGCACATATAACAGGATATGGCAGTGCAGGCGTGAACCGGGTAAGTTTGGGTGTACAAGCCTTTCAATCAGAATTATTGCAAAGGGCGGGGCGATCGCACTCAGTTGAAGATATTTTTGCAGCAGTGGAACTAATCCACCAAGTCGAGATTCCCGAATTTAGCTTAGACCTAATCTCCGGGTTGCCGCATCAGTCTTTGGATCAATGGCAGGATTCTCTCACCAAAGCGGTAGCGCTTCTACCTACTCACATATCTATTTATGATCTGACCATCGAACCAGGTACAGCCTTTGGTCGTTACTACAAACCTGGCGATACTCCTTTGCCCACGGATGAAGCCACAGTCAAAATGTACCAGATGGGGCAGCAGGTTTTGACTGGCGCAGGTTATGAGCATTATGAAATTTCTAATTATGCTCAATCTGGTCATCAGTGTCGGCATAATCGAGTGTATTGGGAAAACCGCCCTTATTATGGCTTTGGTATGGGTGCAGCGAGTTATGTTGAGGGGAAACGCTTCACTCGTCCACGTAAAACTAAGGAGTATTACCAGTGGGTGGAAGCTGGCGGTGTGATTGATTGTGATTTGACTCCCCCAAAGGAAGTATTGTTAGAAACGTTAATGTTGGGGTTGCGTTTGGCGGAGGGTGTGAGTTTGGCGGCGTTGGCGGAAGCTTATGGGGAAGAGAAGGTGGAGGAAATTTGCAGGTGTTTGCAAGAGTATTTTGAGAAAGGTTGGGTAGAAGTTGCAGAGGGAAGGTTGCGTTTGATTGATCCCCAAGGGTTTTTGTTTTCTAATGTTGTGTTGGCGGAGTTGTTTGAGAAGTTGGGGTGACGATCCATTTATGCAAAAAAATCAAGTTAGAAAAGCTGTGATTCCGGTAGCTGGTTTTGGAACTCGGTTGTTTCCAGCTACGAAAGTTGTGAAAAAAGAACTTTTTCCGATTATTGATCGAGATGGTAGGGCAAAACCTGTGATTCTCGCAATTATTGAAGAGGCAATTAGTGCTGGAATTGCAGAAGTGGGGATCGTGGTGCAGCCCGATGACAAAGAAATATTTGAAGATTTATTGAAAAACCCACCTAAAAAAGAACTTTTAGATAAACTTTCACCGCAGAATCAAGAATATAGCCAATATCTCCAAGATTTAGGCAGCAGAATTACTATTCTGTTACAAGAGGAGCAATTGGGCTATGGACACGCGGTATTTTGTGCCAAAGATTGGGTGCAAAATGAACCGTTTTTACTCATGTTGGGCGACCACATTTATACATCTGATATTGAAAAATCTTGTGCTAGTCAAGTTTTAGATGTTTACGAACAAGTGAATCAAAATGTTGTTGGTTTAACTAAAATGCCAGCAGAAATTATTCATAAAGCTGGGTGTATAACAGGAGTTTGGCAAGAGTTAAATTCGATTTTGTCAGTTACCCAACTCTATGAAAAACCTACTATTGAGTATGCACAACAGCATTTGCGTGTAGAGGGAATGGCAGAAAATGATTTTTTAGGTATATTTGGTTTGTATTTACTTACACCAAAAATTTTTGACTTTCTAGCAGAGCATATCAACAAAAATTTCCGAGAACGAGGGGAGTTTCAGTTAACATCCTGTTTGGAGGAATTGCGTCAGTCAGAGGGAATGACCGGATATGTTGTTAAGGGTAAATGTTTTGATACAGGCTTGCCAGATGCTTATCGTCAGACAATGATTGATTTTAGAAGCGTTTCCTAGCTCAAATGAACACTTGAGAAGGCTTACGGAAAACTTTTTGGCAGGCGAGCGCAAAAAAACGGACGAAATAACTCGCAGGCAAGACTTGTCTGAAGACCATGCAAATGCACTAACCCCATCTTGTGCAACTGGGAGGTTTGCACAGCCTCGCAATCTACAAGGCTTGATTGCTGAAGGATTTCTGTAAAGGATGGCCATAGATCGGGATAACGTTGCAGGTTTGACCATTGCTGTTCTAGATGGTCTGCATAGATAGCAGTGGCGATCGCAGAATTTTCTAAGAGTTGTTCTAGGGTAATTGTCTGCTGATGTAGATAGTAAAATGCCAGTTGCAACCGATAGGGATGTCCTCCTAAAAGGGCGATCACGTTCTTAATCTGTTGCGCCGTCATTTCCTCTCCCCACCGTCGAGCTAATTCCTGCACTTGATCTGGGGTAAACTCAGGTAACTCAATAACCAGCCCAGTATTCAATAAAGATTGATTGATCGCAACGCTCATCTGGATTTCAGTCGAATGAACCATTACCAGTCGTAGGTTGTGCCAAGGATTGCTGTCTGCTACCCTTGCTTTAGCTTGCTCAGACCAGGTTCGCAAAAGTAGAAGAAATTCACGAGTAATGTCCGGGTAGGCAAGCAGCTGATTAAGTTCATCGATCGCAATCACTAGGGGGCGATCGAGGTTAGCTAAGATTACATCCTCGAAGTAGTCTGTGGCGTTCGATTTGCTACCCAAGGAGTCAGTCCAAAAATTGGCGATAGTGTTCGGTACGTCTAACTGCTTACTGACTCTGGCACAGAACCATTGTAAAAAGCATTCTAGGTTCTGTAAAATCTCATCGTTGGCAAGTTGCAAGCTCACGGAAACAGTTTTATATCCAAGATTTTTTGAGTAAGCCAGGATACGAGTCATTAGCGAGGTTTTACCCATGTGCTTAGGGGCGCGAATGTTGATCGACACACCCGATTGCTGGATAGCTTCGTAACAAAGCGATTCGAGGATGGGACGGTCAATGTAGAAGACTGAATCCAGAGGCATCTGCCCTCCTGGTGGGGTGAGAGGACGAGGTTGCAGATTGTCTTGCAGTCGTTCCATTTTGTAGATTTGGGGGGTATTGCTGCGATGCCTACGACGGGCTACGCCTACGCAAAGCGTCTCCAACGCAGAATCGCAGATTGGTTGGATGGGACAGCAGGCTTCAGCAAGAGACGTTGAGCCAATCTCAGCAAGATTGTCTTGATGAGGCTCCATGTAGAGATAATCGTCCTTTAACAAGATCAGATTAAAGGCATCGAAGCAGCACTGCAAGGTTCGCTTATCGACTCCTACTGAGCGAGTAAATATCTTGCTGAGGGTATTGGGGGTTAAACCTGTTACCTCACTGAGGGCTTCAAGAGTGTATCGCTTAAAGTTTTGCTCAATTTCTACCTCAGCTTTTGCCTGATTGAGTTTCCTTAAACCTTGAGCCGTCAGAATCGTACCCCGCCGCCGGAGATAATTTTTCGATTGTAGTTGCATTTTTATTTATAGATAAAGTATAAAAGCGTACTTACTTAATCAGCTTGTTGATACAAGTGAATACTGTTATTACTTATCCAACTTACAAATTTATGCAGTATAGTTACAAAACTTACGGATGCAATTTCAAAAAGCTTATTATCAACGCGCTTCTGAGTTGGAGTTCCTTCAAGCAAAGGTAAATTGAAGCATAGTTCTTAACTTTGGGTTTTTTGTAAAGTTAAGAACGACGTTAGCTAATGGTTGTGAGACACTTAAATTTTCGGTAACTGAAACTAATATGGGGAATGGCTTTGGGAAATTGTTAGTGTTAAATATTTAATTTTTTTCTTAAAATTACAAACTTTGCTGGTGTTGGCGGCAGAAATTCTGCAAGATCAAATAGTAATTTTACTGAATAAAAAACAAAAAGATGTCTAATCCCAAACTTACTTTTTCAATGAAATTAAGTGATTCTTCAAGTTTAGTAACTGGAAACCTGGAGTTAATTGACCTTGACGGAAAAGAGATTGATTATCTGGCTACATCAGGACTCTGTGGATACCAAGATAAAGATAACATATGGACTAGAGCAAGAGGTCCTATTCCACCAGGTTCGGACTATTCTGTTCCTACTATTCCCTACTACTTATCTACAAAAGGAATAGAAGGTAATTTTTTTCACATTACACCAGACCCCATAACTTCCTCACAGGGAATAACCCGAGGAGAATTTGGGGTTCATTTTGATGCCAATGGTCCTGGCAGTGCTGGTTGCATTGTTTTAATACGCAAGGAATCCTTCAATACTTTTTGTGAACGGATGAAGAAAATTGCTGATGCTGGCGTAAATTCTATTCCACTTAAAATAGTTTATTCCTAATTTAGCAATCTGATATTAGAGAATGTTTGAAAAGTCAATAAAGGTGTATTTTTACCTTTCTGATTGGGCTTAACTGCGACGAAAACCAGGGTTTTAGCACTATATGGAGATGCTTTTTTGTGCTAACCATGTGGTCAAAGGAGCCTTTTCAAACATTATCTTTTAAAGCATAATTCTGCTCGATAAAAACAGTGCGCTCGTACCTTCTAAAAATATTTAGTTAGCAAGCGATGCTTTTTTTAGTATAATTCTAATCTTTTCTATTAAACAATAAGGAGTATATTTTTCATGACACACAAACATCTTCTTCTAAAACTCAATGATGGGATTTTTGATACTACACCAGAAGTCATTAATGAAGTCAAAATCCTACAACAATCTCTAAAGGATTGGGAAATTTTATCAGCAAACGAACTAATTGATGGAAAGTTCGGTAGTAAGACAGAACAAGCTGTTAAGCTTTTTCAGAGAAAGCACTCTCTCAAAGAAGATGGTAAAGTTGGTCAGAAAACTTGGGCGGTACTTTTGAAAGTATCTCCCTCTGAAGTAGAGATTATCTATCGCCCTAATGGTGGTAATAAAATTCCCGAGCAAGCAGTTCGGATTGTGACTCAGTTCGAGGGTTTTGTTGATCATGTTTATGATGACGGCGTGGGAGTAGCTACTATTGGGATTGGGACAACCCGGTACCCAAACGGACAACCTGTTCGTTTTGGCGATCAAAATATCACCTTGGAAACCGCTCAGAAGTATTTATCTCACGATCTCGAAACAACCGTTAATCAACTTGCCGCTTCAATTCCTCATTGGAATGAAATGAATAGGAATCAGCATTCCGCACTGATTTCGTTCGCCTACAATTTGGGCAATGATTTTTACGGAAATGATAATTTTAAAACTATTACTTCTACCTTGCAAGATAAGCGTTGGGATGACGTACCCAAAAATCTAGAACTATACTCCAATCCAAGAGATCCAAAAGTCCATGCGGGTCTTCTGAGGCGACGTAAAGATGAAGGTGAATTGTGGCAAGGAAAGGGGAGTTTTGCTGAATAGACTTTTCTGAAAATTGACCTCCCATACTTATCCTTAATGATAATTATGTTTTATTATTTATATTGCCAAAATGGTAAAACTCGATTCCCAAGGAAAACGCTATGTTATCAATGTCAAGATCGCTAAGGCTAATCACTCTTACTTTGCCATTATCTTTCATGTTAACTAGCTGTTATGAAGACTTAAAATCGGTTGAAGATTTTGGGCTAACATCTGCATCAATTCAAGAAAACTCAAGTAATTTGAGCAAAGATATCTACGATTCTTGCATTAGACAAGAATTAACAAAAATTTCCTATGAGAATGTTGAATATGAAAGAGGAACAACTCTACCTTCTGCTCCTTTAACACAGCCAACACCAGCAAATATATTGAGTCCATCTAGTAATTCCTCAGAATCTTTTAATTTTAATAGTCCCGTTAATCCCTACAAATTTCCGCCTGCTAGAATTAAAGCTGGCTGTCAAGATGCGAAATTACAATCAGAAATCGTTGAAGAATTAAATCAAGTCTTATTTACTTATGTTGAAATATTAGGAAGACTTGCTAGTGGAAACACCCTCAATTTTGAGCCGAGTTTGCAAGCAATTATCACCTCTATTACTCAAATTAGTGACACTAGGATGAATGCGGATAATACAAAAAAACAGGAGTTTGATCGAGGTTTAACTGATGGTCTTAATATTACTCAATCTTTGCTCAATCTTTATGCCGATAAACAAAGATATGAAAAATTAAAACCTATAATAATTTGTAACAATACTTCAATAAGTAGCTATATTAAAAACTTAGAAAAAATAGTCAATAATTATTACTTAGTAGGAGTGATTAAGGAAGAAGAAAATAAACTAGATCGTTATTTTGATGTTCGCTATCGTTTCAACATAATAAAGTTTAATAATAATCCGGAACGACTAAATAATGTAATAGTCACCTTGTCGAGTGAGTATGAGCAACAAACTCAGGCAATTAACCAGAAAAAGCAGGGAGTTTTAGCTTTTCTTGCCATTTTACAACAAACATCAACAACTCATAATTCTCTGGCAAATCAGTTTAAAGGAGATATGACCTCAGAAGCTGAAAAAACATTTTGTGGAAATTATTTTCCGAAAAAGAACGAAAATATTAATGTTTCTAAAGCTCAAGCACAAAAACTAGATTTTCACGAAATTCAATTCACTCGCCAAACTCTACGGAACTATCTAAAAGTTGTTAAACCTCTTGCCCAAAAACTAGAAAAATCATTCTAAAGACCAGACTGTAATTTGTATGAGCAAGCAAAAATATATGACGACAAAAAATTTAACCAAAGCGGATCTCATTGAATTAAGAACAAACCTTAGAAATTTGTGCAACCAAATTTTTGCGATCAGAGAGAATTTAGTCGATGAGAACAAAATCACTAAGCAAGAATATGAGCGAATGCAGGAGGCTGAAGAGGTATTCAATCGAGCTATAGAGAAAATCAACAATACTATTTTTGTCCAGATTATAATAGATACCGAATCTCCAAAAGCTGATATTGAATTTTCAATTAATAAAGCTATAAAGGGAATTAATGACTTACAAGATATTAATAAAAAACTACAATTTGTTAATGCTACAATACGACTTGTAGGAACGATAAGTTCAACAATTGGAACAGGAAATATAGCTAACTTAGCTGTTATTTTTGAAGAAATCAGAAAACTCCCATTGTGATCACAGATCTTGTCGTGCGATGTCTACGACGGGCTACCCCGGATTTCTCACCACACCTCTTAAAGCCTGCGTTTGTGCAGGGGAGAAGTAATAAGTAATGAGTAAGAAGTAAGAAGTTTTTACTCATTACTCATTACTCATTACTTATCTTCTGCTCCATCAAACGCCTTGAGAAGAGTGAGAAATGCGGGCTACGCCTACGATAATTTTGTAGAGACAGTCTTAATATGAGTTAAGCTAAAATGCGTGAATGGGTCAGCATTGAAAACAATGCTTTGGAATTAAAGGATGAATCAGTATTTTGCAACAGTTGCTCGCGGATTAGAAACCCTGGCGGCTCAGGAGTTAGAGCAATTGGGTGCCCATTCTGTGGAGCCAGGATTTTGCGGTGTCGCCTTTGAGGGCGATCGCACTTTGCTTTATCGCGTCAACCTCTGGGCTAGGCTGCCGTTCCGAATCTTGGTGAATATCGATGAGTTTCCATGCCAAAATGCCGATGATCTCTATCGCGGTATCCAAACTATCGATTGGGTAAACTATTTAACGCCAGATATGACCCTGGCGGTGAATGTCACAGGCAAAAACCAGCACCTCAACCACAGCCACTTCACATCTCTCCAGGTCAAAAATGCGATCGTTGATCAGCAGAAAGAAAATCTGGGTGAGCGTTCAAATGTAGAGCTTCATGACCCAGATGTGCGGGTCAATGTTCATATTGAACGTGACTTTTGTACCGTTAAACTCGACAGTTCTGGAAATAGTCTGCATCGTCGAGGCTACCGTCCTGCGGTTGGAGTAGCCCCTCTCAAGGAATCTCTCGCTGCTGCGCTCATTCAGCTTTCGGGTTGGGAGCCAAACCAGATGTTCTACGATCCTCTCTGTGGATCTGGCACTTTACCTTTGGAAGCTAGCTTAAAGGCACTGAACATAGCACCAGGGCTGTTTCGTGAGTCCTTTGGATTTGAAACTTGGCTCGATTTTGATTTGTCCCTTTTAGAAAAGTTGCTCCAAGAAGCTAAGGACAGTCAATTAGATACCCTTCCCGCACCTATTTGGGGAAGCGATCGCGATGAAAATATAATCGAGCAAGCGATTAACAATGCTCAAAACTGCGGCGTTGATAACCATGTATGGTTTTCTCAAATGGAACTTGCTGATGTTGTCGCCCCCGCAGACAGTGGGATTTTATTCTGCAATCCACCTTATGGCGAACGGCTGGGGCAAGATAGCGATTTAGGGGCGTTCTATAAACTTTTGGGCGATGTGCTGAAACAACGCTTCAAAGGCTGGACTGCATTTGTGCTGAGTGGGAACAAGGAACTGTCTCAATCAATTGGACTAAAATCATCCCGACGAATTGCGGTGTATAACGGAGCGCTGCCTTGTCAGTTAATGAAATATGAGTTGTATTAAGACAAAGACGCGATAAATCGCCGTCTCTACAAATAATCGGTCTTTTGTAGAGACGGCGATTCATC
>NZ_JBDNJQ010000221.1:0-11512 GCF_051172895.1 Nostoc sp. CALU 1950
AAAGTCCTCGTGTTCTGAACGAAAGTCCTCGTGTTCTGAACGAAAGTCCTCGTGTTCTGAACGAAAGTCCTCGTGTTCTGGACGAAAGTCCTCGTGTTCTGGACGAAAGTACTTGTGTGTAAACCGTAGGTTCTTCGAGAGGGGACTATGGTGTAGCTTATGTGATTAGGAAAGGCTATATAACTTTGTATACGTAGCAGATTATTAGCGTTTACCCTTTAGAAAAAAAGTTTTTGGTTTACTGTTCAGGATTGAGAAAAATTGCTATTGCACGCAGAGGACACAGAGAAAGAAGAGACTCGTTACGCAGAATGCTATGCTTGCGTTAAAATCCGTAAGTCCTGCATGGCTGACTAGATGAGGCCCTATCATCAAATCCCAATTTTCGAGTGTAGTGAACCGCTAATAGAGATTCCTTTAGAATTGTTTGCGGTGGAATCTCCCCATCCTTATGAAAAATTAGGTGCGCCTTATGGCGATCGCTCCCCCTATTATCTCCGTCAAAGCGTTATCGAAAATTTAATCCAAGCGCAAAATTATCTTGATGTTCTGCATCCCAACTGGCGGATTCAAATTTTTGATGCTTATCGCCCGATCGCAGTTCAGCAGTTTATGGTAGATTACAGCTTCGCCCAAGCAGTGCAGGATAGGGGACTGACTAAGGTGGAATTATCCCCAAACCAACGCCAAGAAATTTGGGAAGCGGTTTATGCAATTTGGGCTGTACCAAGTTTCGATGAAAAAACTCCACCTCCTCACAGTACAGGCGCGGCGGTGGATGTAACGCTGGTAGATGATGCAGGGGAAATAGTAAATATGGGTTCGCCCATTGATGAAATGTCAGAGCGATCGCATCCCGATTATTATGCTAATAGCGATCGCCCACAAGCGCCAAAGTATCATGCTCACCGTCAGCTATTGCAAGATGTAATGTTAAAAGCTGGCTTTCAACGGAATCCCAGAGAGTGGTGGCATTTTTCTGTTGGTGATCAAATGTGGGCTTGGCTGAATAATCAAGCCAATCCAGCCAATCCTGTCACTGCACGTTATGGGCGTCTCGCATAGATGCGTTATGCATCTTGAGGATTTAACTCTCTTAACTCGTCGGTGGTGTAAGTACCAATGGGAGTCCAAACTAGATAGGGAAGGAGTAACAGCGCCGCCATTGGAGAAATCGGCAAAACGCAGATTGCGAGGACAACGCCTGAAATCAAACCAATTAGCCCAAGAATTTCCCCAGCTTTGAGACTACGAAACCTCAACATTATAGGTATGTAGGCGACGGTGATAATTTCCACCAAGAGGTACAAAGCCATTAGTAGCCAAGTAATTATGCCTCCTGGATTTTTTTGCCAGACGATATAAGCTGAAGCTGCACCGCAAATAAAAATCACAGTCCAGATGAGGGGAATCAACGGCTCAAAAACTAGCCAGCGAGGGCGACTTAACAGTGCAAACCATTTAACATCACGCGGCGTGATCAAGAAACTACCAAGGGCGATGAAGAAAGTTACAGCCCCAATTATTATCCAAGATGGAATCATATTGCACTCAAGCTTTGTGTATTTTGTCAAGTCATACACTGCAAGTTTGGCAATTTAGGGAATATGTTGAATCATTCGCTGGTGCGAATCTTAGGCATCTTGAGGGTTGAGACTCGCCATCTGCCAAGTGGTATAAGTACCAATGGGACTCCAGAGCAAATAAGGAACTAGTAATAGTGCAGCCCAACCAGAAAAGCCCAAGACTGCAAGTATCAATAAAGCACAAATGATCAAACCTGTGCCACCGAGAATTGTACCCACTTTCAGACTGCGAAGCTTAAACATTACAGGCGTATAGGCAATGGTGACAATCTCTAAAAGCAGATATAAACCCATGATTAGCCAGGTTGAGGTGCTTCCTGGGTCTTTTTCCCAGACAATATAAGCCGACCAAGCACCGCAAATAAATATTACAGTCCAGATAATTGGAATCGCACCCTCAAAAGTTAGCCATCTCGGTCGTTGTAAGCGCTTGAACCACTGGCGATCGCTAGGCGTAATCACGTTAGCTGCTAAAGCAACCAAAAAAGCCACACCCCCAATCACCATCCAAGATTTAATCATGACCGTTAGTCCTTTATAAGCGCTATCTATCGCTTAATATCACTCTTTATAGTGTGATTTTGTCAATTTAATTGCTAATTACTCATCATCCCTGAGTTTGAAACCTTTAAATCGTTTGGCAGGATTTTAAATATGATGAGTTTATAGTAAGCACTGAAGTGCTTAAAAATCCAGGACTAAAGTCCTTACTACGAACTTATTCACCCCTCGTAACTAATGAGGGGTAGGAAAAGGGGAAAGGTTAAAGGAGTAAACATATTTTCCCTTTCCCCCTTGCCCTTTACCCCGCCAAGTTTCCTTGGCAGACTACTAGGGACTGGAAAATAAATCTTATCCTAATCCCCAATGCTCATTAAAATTTTATTCCCCAAGATTTTGAGGTGATTATATCTACGGGTGGGGGTATGAGGCGAATCCTGGAAATAACCTTGGCAGTAGGGGGATTTTAGATTTAATGGTAATTGATATGCAAATAGAACCAGAGGCGCGTTCGCTAGCACCAGAAACACGAGGAATTGGTAATACTATTCGCCTTACAGGCTGGATTACTTTGTGGATACAATTGGCAATTGGAGTGGTTTCTGTCTTTGCTTTGTTGTTTGCCTTGACTGGTCGTCGTTTTGTTCAGCAACAGAATGCCGGTCTTAGCATTGGCATATTTTGGGCCGTATGCGGAATTGTACTGTTGTTATTCAGTCTCTATTGGGATTTTCGTTATACTCGCATAGGCAAAGCTCTAGAAAATCACAATCCAGCTTTGCACCCTAGTAAGCCAGATACAACTAAAATCCTTCGTTTGGGGATAATTGTGGGTTTAGTAGGAATATTATTAACTCTCTTAGGTGCTAGTTCAACTATGTTCGTGCTAATGGCAAAATCTGTATCCCAAACTCCAGGAGTGGCAATCAGCGACCCCTATAGGATTATTCGACCGATGGATGTTTTTGTGGCTGTGGCAGATATTACTGGGATTGCTGCTCATTTTGTGGGTACTGTCGCATCGTTATGGTTGTTAGAACGAGTGCATCAACACTAGTAGCGCTTTGGATAATTCGTAATTTTGAACTCGGTGAATGAGTCTTTGAACTCTGTAATTGAGAATCAGAATTTTAGGGAAAGGGGCGAACCGCTGTTCGGAAATGTCAACTTAACCTAAAAGCCAGTCTATACAAAGCTTTGATAGATTATTTCATTCGCAGTCAAAGATTGGGAATGTCTATTCTAATGATTTGAATTTTTATCTAAAGATACAATTGAAAGACAAATTATTATTACTTATGACAGTTACTTTAAATCATCCTAATGAGTGAAAGTAAATATGCTTAATAACTGAGGTTCAAAGCATGGACTCAACAGGTAAGGTGCAAACTGTGGATTCGTCCTGGTCTCTTCCACTGCCGTTGAAAGAGTATGCAATGAGCCGAGTAACTGTCTACTTTTATAGCGACAGATGGGTTCCGATTAAATATTGTTCTTTGGAAAAAGCAATTTTACTTCACCAAAAAGCAAATTTAGAAGGCAAGGAAATTTTATTATTTCCTCCTGATTTAGACCCTAATCAATTCTCAAACTCTTTTAACTAAAATGCATTGAGGTAGACTATTTTTCTATTTTTCAAAAATCTTGGCAACAAATCAATCGGTTATAGAGGCGTACATATATATGTACGCCTCTAATTGTAAATGGGAAGAAAAGTTGAGCATTCGGCGAACTTCAGCGGCTTTTTTATCGTACCAATGGGTTTTTGTTCGCTGCTGCTGAGTTGACGGTTTGTTCAATTCTCTTCAACCTTGTCTCTGGACGTTTTGCACTGTCAATCCAATAAAGGATATTCTTTTTAGATGAGTTATTAAATGCTTCAAAATACTCTTTGGCAGTTGTGTTTGCTTCTAACGCTTGCTTTAAATCGAAGGGAATTATTAAGGCTTCGATCGCATCTAAGGAATTCCATGATCCATCTTGTTTTGCGGCTTCGATTTTTTCTAGTCCAACTGTACTAATCAAACCTTGTTCTATAAGTTCTTCAATATATTGTTTATTTAATTTTGACCACACACTTTTCGGCTTTCGAGGTGTAAAGATTTGCATGTAACGTTCTTCATCTAATGATTTGACTTTACTATCAATCCAGCCAAAGCATAAGGCTTCTTTTACCGCTTCGCTATATCGAACACTTGGTTTACCACTTTTTACTTTGTAGTAAATGAGCCATATACCGAAACAGGTGCGATGGTTTGTCTCTAACCATTTCCGCCACTCTTCACGGCTTGTAGGGCAGAAAGTGAGAAATTCATTTTTAAGTTTGGATGCACCAGTAATCTTACTTTTGCTGAGGTTGATTTCTGTATTTTGCTGCATTTGTTTTATGTTCAATTCGTAATTGATGCAAAACTTCTATTTACTTTAAAATCGTTTTGCCATAAAAATCAAATGCTGGCTTCTTTGATAGCCATGCTTGCTATAAAAAGCCTCTGCTTGTCCATCCTTGTCAAGATATTCAGTAGTAAAGGTTTGAATTTCTTCTGACATCAAACCAACCCAGAACGTAGTGCTACAACTGCTGCTTGCACGCGATCGTCTACTGCTAATTTATTCATAATCCCTCGGACGTGAGTTTTGATGGTGTTGGGGCTGAGATAGAGTTTTTCGGCAATCTCTGGGTTACTCAACCCGTCTACCATAAGTTTCAACACTTCTAATTCGCGCCCAGATAAGTTGGCATTATTGCTGGTGGGTGCAGGTGGTTTGAGATTATCAATCACTCGCCGCGCAATTTGGGGATCGAGATAGGCTGCACCATCAACTGCGGCTGCGATCGCACTTAACAATCGTTCCACACTTGCGCCTTTAATACAATACGCATCTGCACCGCTAGATAGTGCAGCAATAATTTCTGTCTCCGTTTGATGAGATGTCAGCATCACCACATGAGTCGCTGGCAAAGCTGCCTTAATTTGCTGTGTCGCTGCAATGCCATCCAATCGCGGTAATCCAATATCCATAACTACCAAATCAGGTTTGAGTTGCAGTGCTGCTTGAACTCCCAAATAACCATCTTCGGCTTGTCCAACTATCTCTATCTGAGGATGAGCCATTAACGATTGCTCTAATCCTAGTTGCATCATCGGATCATCTTCGACAATTAACACGCGCAATGGCGGAGCATTGACCGGTAAATTTAAGGGATAGCGAATATCTAAAGACATTTTTATTAGTTAAGAGTCATTAGTCATTAGTCATTTGTCATTTGTCATTTGTCCTTTGTCATTTGCTTTTTTTGCTTGTCATTATCATTACTAATGACTAATGACTAATGACCAATGACTAATGACCAATTTTATTCTTCCACGCGATAGCCTAACTCTGCTAAACTAATCCGCGACTGTCGCCATTTTGGCTGGACTTTGACAAACAATTCGAGGTAAACTTTACCAGCAATTAACTTTTGGATTTGTTCACGAGCTTCACTACCGATTGCTTTGAGCATTGCTCCGCCTTTGCCAATGAGTATACCTTTTTGGGAATCGCGCTCGACGTTGATGGTAGCAAGTACACGAGTAATGCTGGGAGTTTCTTCTACTAGGTCAATAGCGATCGCTACTGAATGGGGTACTTCTTCACGAGTCAATAATAAAATTTGTTCTCGGATTAATTCACCCATAATAAAGCGTTCTGGCTGGTCAGTTACCAAGTCTGGGGGATAATATAATGGCCCAATTTCTAAATGTTCAATTAATAATTCTTGAAGTTCTGGTAATCCTGCACTAGTTTTGGCAGAAAATTTTACGATTTCCCATTCATGGGTCTGAGCCATCTGGGCGTAACTATCATCTAGAAACTGAGAATCAGTCGGTTGTTGGTCGGTTTTGTTCACACCCAGAATCACTGGTGTCTTGCTGCGACTGAGCAATTCGGCAATATAGCGATCGCCTGCTCCACAAGCTACCGCTCCATCTACCACAAATAACACTACATCTACCGATTCAATGGCAATTTTGGCATTTTGCACCAATACTTCGCCCAATTGATGATGGGGCTTATGAATTCCTGGTGTATCTACAAATATTAACTGCGCCTCTGGTGTAGTTAATATACCGCGCAAACGGTTACGTGTAGTTTGTGCTACTGGTGATGTAATGGCAATTTTTTGTCCTACCAATTGATTCATTAAAGTAGATTTACCGACATTTGGACGACCAACAATGCCGATAAAACCTGACTTAAATTCAGGAGGAGCCTGTGGGATTGTTACTTCTCCTGAAAAAGAGAAGTTGTAATTTTCAATACTAGACACCTTTGGCTCCACCCTCATATTTTACAGCTGGGATAACTTGATTTTTTCTTAGACACAAAACAAGCATAAAAACACCCTAGCATTTTCGGGGATTGCTTTTGCTTAGGTTTAATCTACTACTGGCTCTACAGTTAACATTTTACAGCTGAGATAACCTTAGTTGTAGAATTCAGGAGTCAGAATTCAGTAGTCAGAATGTTAAAAAAAATCAAACTCTAAATTTACCTTATTGCGTCGGTAATCATACCAAATCCAGTTAATTTCTAAATTTTGGCTGCTGAGTTCTAAATTCTTAAACTTATGTTTTGTTTTTAGACACAAAATAAACATAAAATTACTTTGGCATTTACAGGGAAGTTTTTTGCTTAAGTTTAATCTTTTGGTAACTTTGGCTTAAGTTTCATCGACTACTCAATATCTTTGAATCAAAATGTCAATAAAAAAGATGGGAGAACGCAAACGCATTGGAATTCTTACCAGTGGGGGTGATTGTTCTGGTTTAAATGCTGTGATTAGGGCTGTAGTAAATTGTGCTGTGGATACTTACGGCTGGGAGGTTTTGGGAATTCGTCAAGCGACTCTAGGATTAATGGCGCGTCCGCCACAATTCACCAAGCTGGAAGTAGATCAAGTTGACTCGCTGTTAACTGCGGGCGGCACAATGTTGGGGACAACCAATAAAGGCGACCCTTTTGCTTTTCCAATGGCGGATGGAAGTTTGTGCGATCGCTCCGAAGAAATCATTGCAGGTTATCATGAGCTAGGTTTAGATGCTTTAATTGGTATCGGCGGCGATGGTAGCTTGGCAATTCTGCGTCGCCTCGCCCAACAAGGCGGAATTAATTTAGTTGGTATTCCCAAAACCATTGATAACGATATTGGCGTTACTGAACACGCTATCGGTTTTGATACAGCAGTCAATATTGCCACAGAAGCATTAGATAGATTGCATTTTACCGCTGCAAGTCATAGCCGAGTCATGATTTTGGAAGTTATGGGGCGTGATGCTGGACACATAGCTATAGCTGCGGGAATCGCGGGGGGAGCAAATGTAATTTTAATTCCCGAAATCCCTTACACAGTCGAGCATATTTGTCACAAAATCAAAGAACGCCAAGAGAAAGGCAAAAACTATTGTTTGATAATTGTTTCCGAAGCAGTTCGTACCCACGATGGGGAAAATGTGACGATTACAAATCGCTTAGGTCAATCTCGATACGGTGGAATTGGCGAATATTTGGCAGATAAAATTATTGAACACATTGGTGTAGAAACGCGAGTCACAGTTTTAGGACACATTCAACGGGGTGGAACTGCTTCACCACTAGATAGATTAGTTGCTACAGCCTTTGGTGTTGCGGCGGTTAATCTAATTGCTGAGGGTAAATACGATCGCATGGTGACATGGCAAAATCGCCAAGTATTAAGTGTACCAATTACAGAAGCGATCGCTCAATATAGTGCCGTCGATCCCAATGGTACTTTAGTTAAAACCGCTCGTGGTATGGGTATTTATTTGGGAGACTGAAGTCAATACTGTTCGGTTAAGGGAAGAGACGCGATGAATCGCCGTCTCTACAATAATTAGTATTTTGTAGAGACGGCGATTTATCGCGTCTTTGTGATGACAATTACATGAATATCTATGCCTAATGTCCCATGCTCTAACTCACAATTCCCAGTACAAACTCGCCTTCATTTACAGCTTGATTAGTTGCGACATCATAAACTAATCCATCATGTTGAGCGCAGACATCAATTACACTGGGTAGCTTACCTTCTTTATTAAAACTGAGAATTTGATACAATTTTTCTCCAGCTTTTACTGAGCTACCCAATTCTATTCTGGATTGAATCATACCACCTGCGATCGCATAATATTTTTTCCGATTGCTGCTAGATGCAAAAGTCATGTCATGGGTTTTTGTGTCATCCGATAAATTAGGACTTTGTAGTACACCTTTTTGCACTAAATAATTTTTTACACCCCGTACACCTTTAGCGACTGAATCAGGGTTTATTTGCATTCCTGTTCCTAATTCCAGTGTCCAAGCTTCCACATCAAACTTGATTTCTCTACCAAACTCTTTAAAACAAGCTTCTAGGGCTAACCAAGGTTTAATAAAAGCTTCATCAAAAGCATCACCATCATATTTATCAAGCAATATTCCAAAATCAAGCAGGAAGTATTTTGCACTATTTTCTCGATTCTGGAAGTAATAAACGTAATCTAAAGCTTGATTTGTAGAACTATGTAAATCAATTAAGTAGTCTGCATCTAAACTCAGATTTTGTAGCTTATAGCTAAAAACTTCAGTGTAAGGAACACCAACAGGAGAATTAATTTTTTCTAAAACTTTCGCAAATTGTTGCTTAATTATAGTTAAATAATTTTGTCGAACGACCTCTAGATCAGTATGAAGTTGAGATTTAGTAAAAGCTACTAAATCATCAGCTTCTTTCTCGTAGTCCCAAAATATCCTATTCCAATCTTTGGCTTCATAAATGCAGTAACGTCCAGGAGAAAAATGATGAGCGCGTTCATTTGTCCCCATCGGATTACAAACAGGAACTAACCAAATTTCTCCAGTTAAATCTGTATCATTTATTGTTAAAAAAAACTCAATTAGCTGGTGAATAACGGCATTACCAGCAATCTCTGCACCGTGCAGATTAGATTGAATGTATACCTTTTTACCAGGTTGAGCGCCGATGAATTTGTATAGTTGTAAGTATAGGCGATCGCCTGAAGCCATTTGACGTAATAAAATTGTTTCAATAACTGGCTGCATAAAAATTTGAATAAATTATGAATCAAAATCCACACAAACCCAAATCATACCAATTATTTTCGTAAGGGAAGCAGTTGCAATTATTTGAGCTAGTATTTCGCAGTACAGACGAAGCAACCTGAATCTTGCTTTTGATCGGGGATGCCACCACATATAGAATTATTGAGTTATACCCTTAATCGTTTTTAACTCATGTCGTCACCCAGTAATCTAGAACAAGACCGATACAATCTATCTGCCCCGGAAGTACTGGAAAATCCCTATCCTACCTACCGCCGTATTTTATTAGAAGATCCTGTTTACTGGAGTGATTTTTTTGGGGGCTGGTATCTAATGCGCTATAAAGATGTTGCCGCAGCTATGCAAGACAAACGGATTTCGGCCAAGCGTCCGCCTATTAGTAAAATACCAGAATCAGAGCAACAGAAGATACTTCCCCTTCTGGAAACTCTATCAAAATGGATTCTATTTTGCGACCCTCCAGAACACACGCGTCTGCGTCCGTTATTTAACAAGGCATTCACTCCTAGTATCATTGGCAGCATGGCAGAGCAAATTCAGACGCTAGTAGACGAACTAATTGATGGTGTCTATGAGCGGGGTAACATGAATATTATTCATGATTTAGCTTACCCAATGCCCGCGATCGTCATCGCCCAAATGCTGGGCGCAAAGTCCGAAGACCGCGAACAGTTTAAGAAATGGTCTAGCGATTTGGCAAGATTTTTTGGTATGTTCCGCATGAAGCCAGAAATTTTGACCACCGCTCAACAAAGTATTATGGAAATGACCGAATATTTCCGCCACATCCTTGAAGAACGTCGTCATAATCCCCAAGATGATCTCATGAGTAGCCTCATCTTTGCACAAGAAAAGGGAAATTCTCTCGATGACGACGAAATTTTATCCAATTGCGTTTTCTTAACTTTTGCGGGTCATGAAACTACCACCAACTTGATTGCTAACGGCTTACTTGCTTTACTCAAAAATCCTAGTCAAATGCAAAAGTTAAAGGATGACCCCTCGCTAATTACAACTACTGTAGAAGAGTTTTTGCGCTATGACAGCCCAGTACAACGTCAAGCCCGCATAGCAGTTACCGATCTCGAAATTGATGGCAAACAAATTAGCCAAGGGCAACGCCTATTTCTGGTAATTGGTGCTGCCAACCGTGACCCTGAGCAATTTTTAGACCCCGATAAATTAGACATTACACGCCCTGAAAACCCACACTTGGCATTTGGAAAAGGAACCCACTTTTGCCTCGGTGCATCTCTTGGCAGACTTGAAGCACAAATTGCCATCGACACCATTGTGCGTCGCCTTAGTAACCTTCACTTGGATACAGATCGAATTGAATGGCATCAAAATCCATCCTTGCGAGGTATGAAATCAATGCCTGTAGCTTTCAATTTATAAAATGCTGCCTTAGCGAAAGCAATGCGATACAAGTGACTCCTTCACGTCCCTGGTAAATTTAGCAACCGCTCGTCCAAATGACTACGGTCTGCCAAAACCTTTAACAACGGCCCATGTGAGCTAAATTCTACAATACTGACCGAAGCAACAGGACATCCTAAACGAAAACGGAAGCGTCCCACGTCAACCCCCAGAAAACTACACAGAAGAATTCTGATGGTTGCCTTGTGTGCAACAACTAAAACATTACCATTACTGTAATTTTGTTTAATTTCTTCAATTACCTGCAAAGCACGAGAAGCAATTGTAACTGCCATTTCTCCACCAGTTGGAGCATTCCAAGCCGGATCTGCTGACCAGCGAATATAATCATCGTGATATTCACGGCTAATTATTTCTGGCGTTTTTCCTTCCCACTTGCCATAGTTGATTTCCTTTAAACCATCCCTAAGTTGTGGTTCCATCCCTATCGCTGCACATAAGGGTTTTGCTGTCAATACAGTTCGCCGCATTGGACTACAAAATATTGCTGTCCAATCCTTAGAAGTATATGCGTCAGCAAAAGCCTTTGCCATATCCAACCCTTCTGGGGTAAGTTCTGAGTCTATGGAACCGCAAAAGGAATTATTGCGACTACATTCTGTCTGTCCGTGACGGAGGAGATAAAGAGTTAGACTCACGGTATATTCCCATCGATTGTAAATTTAAGAGCGCTAACAATCAGATGTCGCTGAAGATAGTTAATGCCTGTGGTATGTTACTACAATTTTTTGAGATTTTGAATAATTTTTAAGGGAAAGTTGCCGCAGTTAGTCCTAGCTTAGAGGATGTTTGAAAAGTATTGTTGGTAACATCTAAGTCTCGGAAACCTAACCCCCCTAGCCTAGGCTGTTGACTTT
>NZ_JBDNJQ010000222.1:0-11294 GCF_051172895.1 Nostoc sp. CALU 1950
AATCGCCGTCTTTACAATAATCAGTCCTTTGTAGAGACGGCGATTTATCGCGTCTCTTCCCTTAACCGAACCGTATTGCAAGTGTATTGACCCATAATAAGCATTTTTTGGTAGGGACTTCAGTCACCAAAGCCAGGACTAAAGTCCTTACTACGAACGAACCTTTTTTATTCAGCTTGATTAACCGAACATGATATTACTTAATCTGGGGGCGATCGCAATGGTAAGGATAAAGCCACTCACACTTGAAGAGTCCATAGGTATGTTTTTCAAAAAAGTCTCCTGCATGGTGTCTACGTGATATATCGATCCCAGCTTTAGTTTTAATCTCATATAGCCAGGGAAAGGCTACTACTAAAACAGCTATGACAGTGAAGAGGTAGAAAAACGTAGTTTTAATGTTGAGGAATTTTTGCGAATTGCTATTGTGATTTTGAGGCATAGAAATGAGAAACTAATAGCTCATACCATCGTAACCTAAAGCTCAAAATATCGCCGGAAACGTGGATCAATTTTGTCTGTTTTCTGCTGATTGCAGGTAAAACAAAGAGTTTGGAGATTGCTGATATCGTTTTGACCACCACGGGCAAGGGGAATGATATGGTCAATGCTAAGGTTAGTTTCTACAGTGGTTTTACCGCAGCTTTGGCATTGATATTTGTCACGTTGAAAAACATAAGTTTTTACTTCCGGTGGGATACGAATGCGGGGAGTTTTGCTCATTTATTTAGTTGCTAAGAAATCCTTCCAAGCTGGGTACATCTATCCAACTTGCTTTTGTATGAGATTCATGGGATAAATCCATCAACAACTGAGAATAAATTCCTTCTCGTAGGGATGGTGTAATTTCCTGATTACGGTCAATTCCTTGCACCCATTGGTCGACTACGCGGATAAATGCAGAAATGCGTCCATCAGCATAATTTTTTGGGAAAATTAACCGATTTGGTATTTCTATTTCTGTTAGAGGTTTACCTGGTTGGGAACCCCAAACACGAAAACCATGTATATAATCTTTTTGATTTTCACTACCCACTATTAATGTACCGCGATCGCCATATACTTCTACCCAATGGGTTCTTGGTGCATGAACAACTGCACTAATAGAAAGTTGGCAAGGTGTACCATTAGCTAATTCCAGCGTTAATATACAGTTGTCATCTGTATTCACTGGCTTGGATTCCCCACTAACAGGGTCAACTCGCGTAGGAATAGCAGTAGTTAAATGGGCGTTTAATCTACGGACTGGCCCGAATAACCAGTGAATATAATCGAAGGCGTGGGAACCCAAAGATCCTAATGCACCACCTCCTTTATCCTTTTCAGAATACCAATTCCAAGGGCGTGAAGTATCAGCACGAGAAGAACCTAACCAATCAATTTTAATTATGCGTAACTCTCCCACATAATCTTGTGACAATAATTCAGCAAATAACTGCCATGCTGGGACAAAGCGAAATTCAAAGTCTACAGTTGCAATGGCGCTTTTTGCTTTCGCTAACTGATAAAGTTCTTTAGCTTCAATTGCATTTAAAGTTGTCGGTTTTTCTAGTAATAAATGTTTCCCAGCTTGCAGTACAGTTTTTGCCATTTCATAGTGCAAAAAGGGTGGCGTTGAGATGCTGACTGCTTGCACTTCTGGTAATGCCACAATATCTGCAAGAGAGTCAGAGGCGTGGCGGATATTATGGGATTCTGCTATGGCTTTAGCTTTATTTATATCTCGATGATAAACAGCAACTACCTCAGTGCGAGGATGTGCTTGAAATCCAGGAATGTGGACTTTTTGACCAAATCCAGTGCCTGCGATCGCAACTCCAATCATATTATTATTTACTCCCATATTTATACAAGTTATTATTTAATAATATCATTTTGTCTATTATATCGTTTAGGATTATATTATGCTATAAATACATACCATAAAGTAAGTAAATAAGAATATAACACTTTAATGTTTATTTTATAATAATCGATATTAAATCATTTTTTATCGTAAAAATCTAACTGTTAAAGGGTAACGATAATGCTCTCCATTGTAAGCTTTGACAGCCGCAAAACTTACTAAGAATGATTGGAGTAATAGCTTTAATGAAATCAAAGATATAAGAAAAAATAATAAGCTGTCTAAAGTAGTTTTAATTTCATTAAATGAACCATTGGTAGCCAGTGCCAGACTAAAGCTAATTAACAATAAAAACAAGGAGATTACTATAAAAATCAAAGTATATAATGTTAACGATATTTGAAAATTCAGTGATTCCTTTCCCTGTAAATCAATCCAGGGATATTGTGATTTTTTAAATTTCCAGATGATGAGTGGGGCTAAAAGATTGAGAGGTAAATATAAAGGGATACCAATAAATACCAAAAAACATAATAATATCCATCCCAATAAAGCTGATAAATGACACAACATCGCCCATATACGCATTTGTTGTTTAGGTTTTGCTCTCATGGCTTTTTATATGTAAGTGAATTTACCAGACAGTTCTCCACTGTAATTATCTATAAAAAAGCCAAATAAGAGTTTAAAATCTGAGTATTTCTCGGTCATAATTTTCGGGAAGAGGTTCTATTTCCCAGACTATGCCTTCTCCTGGCAGCAGCGCAACTTCTACGTAAAGTTTTTCTACAGCAGCTATAGCAATATCTTCGTTGTTGGGAAAAGGCTGTAAATCTTCAGTAAGTAGTCGGAGTTTAAAACCACCAGGAATAGCTGCACCCACTGTCAGGTTGCGTAACTCAAAGCGCCAAACAGTCGCGTCTGGTTCGCCTTGTGGTGTAATCAGCAATTCATAAATTTGACCTGCGATCGCTAGTTCACGAGATAAAATAGATTCTGGTTGCCTTTGGTCAACACTCCGCGCCCCAGCCGCACTCAGTTGTAAATCAAAGCTTCCCCAACCGGCAGCTTCAGCAACTTGGGAAACACCACTTTGCAACCATTGGAGAACAGACCACTGTTCTGGTAGTCCCAAGCGTCGTTGATATAAGCTTTTTCGCCAGCCGCCATGTTCAATTAACCCTCCCCATAATTGAAAAGGGATAGCTAGTCTCGGTGTAAGTATTTCTGGATTTCCCAGACGGCTAATTAAGTTTTGTGCTTGTGGTTGCGGTATAGGAAGAATCTCTTCAATAGCGCTACGTGTTGATTCTTCTAAACAAAGTTGCCGCGCCACAGCTAAAACACTGATATCATTAATGATGTCAGCAGCATCAAGAGAATAAGTGCGATCGCCTGGATCATAACTACCCTGAGATTTGAGTTGTGTATGGGTGCAATAACCCCAAACTCTAGCATAGCCTTCATCTGGTTCTACCTGCACAGCTAAGTAGTAATCACCTACCCAACTGGGAATATCCACCCATTCTTGCGGTACTCGCAATTCGCTTAAATCAATTGTCTCACTGGGAATCAAGATAAATCGAGTTGCATCTAAGGTGATTGCGGTTCCATTTACTATTTCCCAGAAACTCGATAAAACAGTTGTATTTGGCCAGACCTTTGCTTGAGGCGTGAAATCTTCTTGTAACCATAGCAAAATAGCACTTAGGCAAAGTTCATTAATGTAACCTTGATAGCCAGAAGTGGGGTTAGAAAAAGATTGACTGTGAACATCCGCCTGATTTTGGGTGGCGGTAGGGATTTCTAAAATCAGGTCAGTTGGGTTAGCAAAAGTAAATATAGTAGTCATGGGGATTGGGGATTGGGGATTAGGGATTGAGGATTGGGGATTGGGGATTTGGGATTGGGGATTAAGGATTTGGGATTTGGGATTTGGGATTTGGGATTGGAGATTGCTTATTTACCCAGTCCCCATTCCCCAGTTCCCAGTCCCCATTCCCCAGTCCCCACTCCCTAGTAATAATTTCTCAGCCATTCCTCCATGACTGTATTTATAGTTTTGAGTAGGTCTGAGGTAATAGAAATATGCAAATTATCTTGACTCCAGTTAGCCAAAGACCGCAACAAAACTTCCTGTGCTTTTTTTAGTCGCCGCGAGACAGTATATTGCTGCATTTGTAATTGTTTGGCAATTTTGTCTTGAGTTAGCTCTTGCCCATAGTAAAGTTGTACAATCTCTTGTAATTGCGGTTCAAGTTGAGCGATCGCCACAACTAAAACTTTGTTAATCTCAGTTTGCTGAGAAATTCTAGTTTGTTCTTCTTCTTGGGCGACAATTTCATTGATTAGAGATTCTTGTTGACTTCCCGTAAGATTGTCCAGCCACTCCCAGGAATCATCGCCACCTTTGGGAGTATTTAGAGACTCCGGGGTGGGATAACAATACTTGCGGACAGATTTAGCAGCATTTAGCAGCCATTTTTCCAAAGTTTGGGGATTGACTTGCTGACTACTTTGTGAATTATAAGCTTTAGCGATCGCTTCCCAAACTTTATCGTCGGGTCGAGAAAGTTGGCGAGAAATACCAGTTTTTGTAGGAATATATAGGGTTATGAAACAATTCCAAGCAAGGATATAAGCATTAATATTCTCTGGGGATAAGCCAGCATTTTGCAAAGACTCCACCAAAAGCTTTTTAGTGATTTTTCGCAATAGTCCCCAATCTGTACAAATGTCAACTTCCCTCTTTTGGCGTAAAGTTTCGCGGATAGCACCGCTAAAAATGGCATTGGCGTAGTTTTTTAAGGTAAAACCTTGATTAGGGTTAAAACCTTTGAGGACTTTATCAACTTGTGCGATCGCAATCTGAAAACAGTCTGACAGTTTATACTGAGTACTGGCAAAACTAGTAACCGTCTTTTGGGATACCCAATAGCAAGGTTCTTGCAAATAAGCTATGAGATGTTGCCTAGCTATTGACTCAGTTTCGGGAAGCTGCCAAAACTTATACCAATAAAGTGCCCAAAAGTATTCAGAAGTTTCTTGTGGCGTGCGGTTTAGACAACTTTGAATGCTACGACGCAAATTTGATTCCGTCCCCCAACGACTAAAGCGTTCGCCAGCAAACTGCACAAAAGTTGAAAAGATTTCAATGATGCCTTGTCGAGGTTGCATAAAAATTGGAAAATCCCAAATTAAATCTAGTACACTGTGGCGGAAGTTAGCTTATTTTATAACAAAGGGTTTAATACCAATTCTCTATGAAGCTACGTATTATTTTGACCCCTCCGAACCTCCCCTTTCCAAGGCTACGGTGTACACACAAGTCAAATTACCCGCCTTAGAGGATGTTTGAAAAGTATTTCTCTGTAACTTTAGGCACTTTAGATCCCGCCAACCCCCCTTAAAAAGGCTACGGTATACACACAAGTCCTAAAAACCTAGCTTGATAAGCATTTCCTCGTTCCCAGTCTCCGACTGGGAATGCATTCATTGAGTCTCTGACTCAATATCTGACTAGAGGCAGCAGCCCCCTAATTAGGCATTCTTATTGCTCTGCATAGGAATGAGATAAACAAGAGAACAATGAGAAATTGATCTTTTTTTGACTTGTGTGTACACCGTAGCTTAAAAAAGGGGGAACCGGAGTCAAAGTCCCCCTTTTTAAGAGGGATTTAGGGGGATCTAAAACTTTTGATACCAACAAGAAGACTTTTCAAACATCCTCTTAGACTTAACAGAGAAGCATCTTACTCGCGGTCTAAATACGTAAAATATACTGCGACATTGCAACAGTCCTCATCAACATTGCAATGTTCTTCATCAAGATTGCAACATTCCTCATCAACATTGCAATGTTCTTCATAAACATTGCAACAGTCCTCATTAACATTGCAATATTCTTCATCAAGATTGCAACATTCCTCATCAACATTGCAACAGTCCTCATTAACATTGCAATATTCCTCATTAACATTAAAGCAATTGTGAAGAAAAACAGGTACAGGCTAAAAATTAAGAAAAATTACTCAGACTTGATTGTATTTTTTTAATAAATACAATTATTCCCTAATTTTACTGAACCAGAAAACAGCCTTAGTAAGGCAAAGTAGCTTTATAAGCATCTTTAAGGAATATATTTATGTCTCGTAAAAAACGTACATCCCGTGTTCTCAAAAAAGCTGAATTGAGATCCGCTGGACTGAAAGCAATTGATTCAAATATGGATTTTGGTGATAATTGCGATTTGCAAAACTTGACTAAATCAATTGAGCAGTTACGGACTATGCTTGCTGCTTATAACACTGCTTTAGCTGTAATTGACTCTTCCAAAATTAAAATTGATGAGATGGAAAAAACTTTAAGCAATCTTACAGATAAGATGGTAAGGGGAGTTGCTTTTAAATATGGCAAAGACAGCAGCGAATATGAAATGGCGGGTGGCATTCGTGATAGCGAACGTATTCGCAAAAGCAGATTGAGCCGCTTGAAAGCTGTTACAGAAGAAATATCAGATGAAAATGCTAAAACCGCTTAATAAAGTACGACGGTAAGCAGTAGGAAGAGGGTAAAAAAGATTCTCGCAAGGGATGTGGAGAATGAACAAACGCTACATTGTTTATTAAAACCTGTTTTTTTACTCCTGCAATTGCCTATAGTAAAGCGTAACCTATGGCAATTTCTTCTATCTACTGATACTCTTTGATAAGCAATAATTATATACAGCTACTATCAGGCATTTTCACGCATATTAGATTATGCAGTTTGTAGTATAGTCTCATTTTTTATAATGCTGAAAACACTGCAAAATGGGAGTTTAAACAATTTTACTTGTCTAAATACTGATTAGAGTTTATAGTGGTACGGTGTTTTCCGTTCCACTTTACTCGGCAGGTTTATACCATGATTTATTCTGGCAAATTACAAAAGTATTTTGCAGGTTTTTCTGTATCTGTAATATTAGTAGCTGATTTAGTACTCACCCAAAAAACTCCTCCAGTTTTAGCCCAAACGGTAAATGTATCCATTGGGAATCCTGTAACATTCAGTTGCAATGATAGTGAAGCGACAATTAAAGGTAAAAATGGGGCCAGAGTACTTAATGGAAAAACCAGCATTTACATTGGTTATCAGCAACTTTCAAATAACAAAAACCCTATAACTATTCGCTTCAATAATGGGATAAAAGCATGGTGTCGTACTGATTACGAAACAACCAGAGACGATGGTACAGGTTACGGATTATATTGGAATGGAAGTGATGTTTTATATGGGGTTTACTCTTCTACTGGCAGTCAGACAGGTAATGATTTTCGCCGCTTTGCTAGTATGCGTTGGTTACCTAGCTATGGTAGCGGAGGCGGGCCAAAAGTCGCAGTTATAGCCCGGATTAATCCAGCTAATGGTGATGTTTCCTATGCCACGTTTTTATCTGCTAAAAAGGCGGATAATGGACAAACTAACTCTTTAGTTGTCAACAACCTATCATGGAATAGCACAAATTCGACTTTGACTGTGCAAGCAAAATCATGGTGGACTCCCCGTCGCGCTAATACAAATTCTATGAGTTGTTCTGGTTCATCACCTTATCAATATACAGCCATATTTACTGGTGATTTAAGAAAGGTGAACTGGGCTTCAGCAAATACTTGTAGTTAAAAAGTTAGGATTCAACTCTCAAATTGAAGAAGCATATTTTTCCAGTTGCTTGAGAATTGAAAAAAGCCCTGGCAATAGAATTCACGGCTACACAAATACAGCAGTTGTTTTTTGCATAAAGTACAAAGATACGAGTTTTGAGGCAGGAAGTACAAACTCTTTCTAGATGATGCGTGAGTCCTGCATTTTGTACCTCAGTTACTTGTAAACTGCTGTAAGAGCTACACTAATCCTGAGCTAATAGAACATGAAGCTTTTTTAACCCGCCTGTGCGGGTTTTGTCTGTGTAAATGTAGTTTCTAAGCGCCGATTGAACTTCTGATTCCTACCTCCTGAATTCTGCTGTATCTATCCCTAATTTTTTCCATTTGGACGCTGAATAATCGTCTCCACCACGCGCCGCTTCGCCTTTGGATCAATCCCTACCAAACGCACATATTCACCGCTATATTCTGTCAGAGTTGATTCCAAATTTGAGATTGCATCAGACTCAGCATCAATGTGGCTATTAACACAACTTTGCCAAGAACCTGTGCGAAAACGGCGTTCATCTACGTGTTCAATACTAATTTTGTAACCTTGAGATAATAATTGCCGAATCTGTTCTTGTGTCTCTAGAGTCAAATGTGGACTTGACGCTTGCTGTTTCTGGAATCCATTAGTTTTTACTTCTTGAGTTGCACGATTTGACAGTTGACTAATTGGTGTTACAGCAGCAGGTGGTGCAGATTGATTATAATTACCACCTCGATTTAGTCGGTTGTAATCATCAACCAAGTGGGAATTTTCCACCCGTTTTTGTTCACCAACCAGGAAATTACCAGACTCGATTAAGTGAGACAACCTGAAATCTGGCTTTTTAAATTCTGGTGGCCCTTGAGTGCTGTTAACCACATTCAAGGATACCTGCTCAAAACCTACCTTATGAATGTAGTGGCGGATTTGTTCGTCATAAATGCGCGATCGCAAAGCGCTAAAAAAGTCAATGGACTGATTGATAAAAGTATCAACTAGCTGTTCAACTTCTTTTTGTGAGAGTCCATCCGGTTCAAAAATCCCCTTGACAATTCCTACTTTGTCGTCCCTATCTGGTTCCCAGTAGAATTTCTCCATCCGTCCATCCCGAATTAACGGTGCATAGAGGGTAGAAAAATCATTACCTGTGACAATAATCGGCACACGATGCAAAGGTGTGGAATCATAGCTTCCCGGCAACTGCACATCTGTGGGATTATCAGCAATATTCATCAGTGTGGCATTTACCAACTGCGTATTGACGGTATATTGAGTACCTTCATCAAAACGTCCAGCACCAGCATCTAAATCGTTAATCATCAGTACACACATTTTGCCGCGTACTTTGATCAGTTCTGCTGTTTCCCGATAGCGTAGCCGAATCAACCGCGCTGGATCTCCTGCATCTGGACTTTCCAATTCGCCGCCAGATACGTGAGTCACTTCGATACCCATTTTCTCGAAGACTAATTGACATTGAAATGTTTTGCCTTCTCCTTTGCGTCCATGAATACCCAATATCACGGGAACTCGCACGCCAGGAAGTTTCAGGAAATTTTTAGTGATGTGGACAGCAAGTTTGTCCAAAAAGCGGGGAGCGATGTAGTAACCCATGAGCTTGTATGATGAAAAATTAACACTTCTAAGATTAATGTTAAGTTTTTTTTGAGAATAGCGATCGCTTTTCTTTCACACAGGACACAGTTTAGCTACGCCTAAGCGCAGTTAAACCTAGGCATCGCCGCAATCAGTTTAAATTTTATAGAGGAATGTTACACAATTATTTAACTTTGGGAATAATTATAAAAGAATATTTTTTAGCATTCCAATGAAAAAATATTGAATAGCGATCGTATTAGGAACATCCCAAATGTATAAAAACATAATTTGTCATTACGAGTGGAACGTAATGAAGCAAAGCAATCACAAAGTAAAGTATAGATGTTGCCATTGCGACCCTTATTTTCGCACAAACGCTACGCAAACGGGAAATCCGTAGATGGCGACTGGTTTGTAACCTGCTTGCTGCCAATAACTCAATTTATCTACTATTTTGCGATTTCTCTAAGAAATAGCTTGTAGTTAGGCGATAATAATTACATTTGCCAATAAAAGCACAGTTATGATCTGCTGCCTTAATTCAGATTGCCACAATCCGCCCAATAGCGATCGCACAATGTTTTGCTTCAACTGCGGTACAGGATTGGTAGTGCTGAGAAACCGCTATCGCCCGATTAAATCATTAGGTGCTGGGGGATTTGGTAAAACTTATTTGGCAGAAGATATAGACAAATTGAATCAAAAATGTGTCATTAAACAATTTGCACCACAAGTGCAAGGAACTGGCGCACTGCAAAAAGCCACAGAATTATTTGAACAAGAAGCAAGGCGACTCGAACAATTAGGCGAACATCTGCAAATTCCCACACTATTGGCGTATTTTGAGCAAGAAAATCGTCTGTATTTAGTGCAGCAATTTATCGATGGGCAGAATTTATTGGCTGAATTACAACAGCAGGGAATTTTCAACGAGCAAAAAATCAGAGAATTATTGCTCGATTTGTTAGATATTCTCAAAACAGTTCATCAACACAAAGTTATTCACCGCGATATCAAGCCAGAGAATATTATTCGTCGCGGTGATGGCAAGTTAGTACTAATTGACTTGGGTGCATCCAAGCAACTGACAGCAACGGTGATAACGCAAATAGGAACAACCATTGGTTCCTTTGGTTATGCGCCACTGGAACAAATGCAAGGAGGTGAAGCTTACCCAGCCAGTGATTTATATAGTGTTGGTGCAACCTGCTTTCACCTATTGAGTGGAATTCACCCTTGGGAACTTTGGCAACGACAAGGTTATGGTTGGGTTACTAGTTGGCGACAATATTTGCAGCAACCAGTAAGTCAAGAATTAGGGCAAATCTTGGATAAGTTGTTGCAAGAAGAATATCAGCAGCGTTATCAGTCGGCGGCGGAAGTTTTACAAGCGTTAAATTCACAGCCAATACCAGTAACTCAGCCTCTTACACCTCCAATTACTCCATTACCCCGCCAAAAAAATTCTATTCCGATATATCTTGTTGTGATTCCATTAATTGTATTGATGGGTGGTGGTACTGTTTATTTGCTAGATCTGACAAATCTAATAAGAATAGAACAGAAAAGTGCTGATACTTACTATAAAGAAGGATTAGAAAAATACAACAACAAAGATTTTCGCGGTGCAATTAAAGACTACAATCAAGCCATCAAAATTAATCCCAACTATGTAGATGCTTACATAAACCGGGGTTTAGCTCACGATGAGTTAGGAGATAAGCAAGCAGCAATTGAAGATTACAACCAAGCCATCAAAAATAATCCTAACTATGCGCTAGCTTATTACAATCGGGGTGTAGCTCGCTCTGCTTTAGGAGATAAACAAGCAGCAATTGAAGATTATAACCAAGCCATCAAAATTAATCCCAACTATGCAAATGCTTACTACAATAGAGGTATAGCTCACGATGAATTAGGAGATAAACAAGCAGCAATTGAAGATTACAACCAAGCCATCAAAAATAATCCTAACTATGGACTAGCTTACATTAACCGGGGTGTAACTCGCTCTGCTTTAGGAGATAAGCAAGCAGCAATTGAAGATTACAACCAAGCCATTAAAATTAATCCCAACTATGCACTAGCTTACTACAATCTGGGTGTAGCTCACGATGATTTAGGAGATAAGCAAGCAGCAATTGAAGATTACAACCAAGCCATTAAAATTAAT
>NZ_JBDNJQ010000223.1:0-11237 GCF_051172895.1 Nostoc sp. CALU 1950
ATCCCCAGTCCCTTACCTCTACGAGTGATTCAGAAATCAAATCGGATTGCTATAGTAGCCTCCCAAATAGAGGAATATAGATGACGAACCACACCATCTTAGAACCATTTCCAGAAGACCAATGGTTTATTGAAAGCCAGGAACTACGATCCTTTGTAGCAACAGTGCGGGAAATTAGCGCTAGTACTGTTGACGATCGCACACAAACTCTAGCTAGATTAGAACCCTATTTTCAAGAACTCCTTGCCCAACAGGAATGGCTACCGGAAAAGTTTGCCCAAGTCAATCCCGAAAGCCGGATGGGCGGCGGTATTGGTCAGTGGCTACTTTATCGCGCCAAAGACCGTTTCCTGTCAGTTTTCAGCTTGGTGATTCCTCCAGGTTCCACGACTCCCGTCCACGACCATTTAGCCTGGGGATTGATTGGTTTATACAAAGGCAATCAAGAAGAAACAGTCTATCGCCGTGTAGATAACGGTGATGCCGAAGGACACGCACAATTACAAATAACTGAAGTGCGTATGCTTCAACCAGGGGATATCTACCGCCTCTTACCCCCAGATGGTGATATCCACGCCGTCAAAACCACATCCCAGAACGCATCTGTATCTATTCATATCTTGGGTAATGATACTGGTTGCGTCTTGCGCCACCAGTTCATCCCAGAATCTCACAGCGTCAAATCTTTTCGCTCTGGATATTCCAACGCTCCCTGTAAAGAGGAGGAGGAAAAAGAACATGCCCAAGTACGATAGACCACAACCCCCAGTATTCGAGCGAGTTGAAGACGAACGTCTGCACCGCAAGCAGCGCCTAGCCGCTGCCTTTCGCCTGTTTGGTAAGTTTGGCTTCAGCGAGGGAATCGCAGGTCATATTACGGCTCGCGATCCGGAGTTTACAGACCATTTTTGGGTCAATCCATTCGGGACATACTTCGGTCATATCCGAGTTTCTGACCTGCTCTTAGTTAACAGAGAAGGTGAGGTGGTTAAAGGCGATGCTGAAGTAAATCGAGCTGCTTTTGCCATCCATTCTCAGATTCATGAAGCTCGACCTGATGTAATTGCAGCAGCTCACGCCCATTCACTTTATGGTAAAGCCTGGTCTAGTTTGGGGCGTCTCCTTGACCCTTTGACTCAAGATTCTTGTGCTTTTTACGAAGACCATGCCCTGTTTGACGATTTCACAGGTGTAGTTTTAGAAACTTCTGAAGGTCAACGACTGGCGCAATCTTTGGGGCCAAAGAAAGCCATAATCCTACGTAACCACAGCATTTTAACTGTGGGACATACGGTAGATGAAGCTGCCTTTTGGTACATTAGCTTAGAGCGATCGTGCCAAGCCCAACTGCTAGCAGAAGCTGCCGGTAGACCAACTATTATCAAACACGAAACAGCCCGTTTAACACAAACTCAAGTGGGGTCACATACAAGCGGGTGGTTCAGTTTCCAGCCCCTTTACGACAGAATTGTGCGCGAAGAACCTGATTTGCTGAATTAACGCTGTGTTTTTTGGCACTGAGATAAATAAGTGGGGAAGGAGTAATTTACCATCGGGACTGCCTCCTGCCTCTATTTTTTGTGTCAAATTTCCCTAAATTTATTTATATACTCCGGTAAACCTATAAGTTTATAGTATTCATATAGCTCAGAGAAATCATTTTGATGATTAACCTAATCTTTCGTCGTTTCATTGCCAAGTGGATATCGTGGATCAAGTTCAGGAATATCCCATTTAACAACCAACAGAAGTTATTCTTCTCTTCTTCTCCTTTAACAATAGCGGGGGCTTTTGTTACAGGGCTGTGTTTAAGCTTGCTATTTGCTGCTTGCTCGACATCTACTGTTAATTCTTCTAATCCCAGTGCCACACCTGTTAGTAATTCTGCTTCCAGCAAAGCCACAGTAGTCAGATTTGGCTATCAAAAATCGCATATTTTGCTGAAAACCAAAGGTGTCTTAGAAAAACGTTTGTCACCAGATAGTATATCTGTAGAATGGATCGAATTTCCTGCGGGGCCACAATTGCTAGAAGCGATGAATGTCGGTAGTATTGACTTCGGACATGTAGGAGAATCACCGCCGATATTTGCCCAAGCAGCGGGAGCATCATTAACTTACGTGGCTGGTATTGCTGCTAGTCCTGCTGGTTCAGCAATTCTTGTTCCCCAGAATTCCTCAATTCAAAAACTTACTGACCTGAAAGGTAAAAAAGTTGCCTTTCAAAAAGGTTCTAGCGCCCACTTATTGTTAGTCCAAGCTTTAGAAAAAGCGGGATTGAAATATACAGATATTGATCCTAAATATTTGCCTCCCGCTGATGCTCGCGCCGCATTTGTTAAGGGTAGTGTAGATGCATGGGTAATTTGGGACCCTTTCTATGCAGCAGCTCAAGAGGCAACTAAAGCTAGAGTCCTGGTTGATGGAACAGGAATTAATAAACAGGGAGGATATTATTTGACAACCCGCAAATTTGTCACCGAAAATCCCCAAACCGTGAAGGCAGTTTTAGAGGAAATTCAAAACTTAGAAGAATGGTCTAAACAGCATCGAGAAGAAGTAGCACAAACTCTCTCATCTGTGCTAGGAATTGACATAATAACCATGAGGAAAGCTACTAATAGGCGAACTTTTGGTATTGTGCCAATTGATGATAATCTGATAAATTTACAACAAACAGTTGCTGACACATATTATCAGTTAAAGCTGGTTCCTAAACAAGTGAATGTCAGAGATGGAGTGCTAACAAAAGAACAATATGCTGCATTTTCACCAAAGATTTAAACCAGAATAATGAAGAGGAATACAGAAGTCAGATTACAGAATTCAGAATACTTTCCTCATATTTACCACCCAGTATTGCTCCAATTCATACTGAATAGGATTTACGCAAAACTCGCGCGGTAGGGGCAGTACCCTGCGGGTTCACTGAAAGCGTTCTCGTAAGAGTAGACGCTTCGTGTCTACATGAATTACCCCTACTATAAAATCATACCAATTCAATTAATGATTGCAACACATCCTTGGGTAAAGACGCGATGAATCGCGTCTCTACAAATGGTCTATTTGTTGCATTCTTTTTTCAAATTGGTATCAGCTTTCGGCTATTGTTTGCGTAAATCCTACTGAATCTGACCGGAGGCGGAGCGTCTCCGGCTCCGCTCCTGAATTCTTCTTTATAAAACAACTGACAATTTTTGAAATGTAAATCTTGGAATTAATTATGACTAATCCAACAGAACTATTGCGATCGCGCTATGGTGAAATTCCCTTCAATCCTGAAATTGAATGGAATGATTCTCTGACAGCACTGTTATCTCACCGTTCAATCCGGTCTTATCTATCCGATCCTCTACCACCAGGAACTCTGGAGTTACTCATTGCAGCCGCCCAATCTGCATCCACTTCTTCTAATTTACAAACCTGGAGTGTGGTAGCAGTTGAAGATCAACAGCGCAAAGAGGAGTTATCCAAACTAGCCGGAAACCAAGCACATATTAAGCAGGTGCCTTTATTCTTGGTTTGGTTAGCAGACTTGGCGCGTCTAAGTTACGTTGCTGACAGTCGCGGCATATCTCATGATGCGCTGGAATATTTGGAAATGTTTGTAATGGCAACAATTGATGCAACGTTGGCAGCGCAAAACGCCGCAGTTGCAGCTGAATCACTCGGTTTGGGAACAGTATACATTGGCGGAATCAGGAATCGCCCGCAAGAAGTAGCAGAGATATTAAATTTGCCGTCCTCGGTGTATGCTGTATTTGGGCTATGTGTAGGCTATCCGAATCCTGAAGTAGAAGCAGCAATTAAGCCAAGGTTGCCGCAATCAGCGATACTTCACCGTGAAACCTATAAGTTTGCCGAGCAAGAAGAAGCGATCGCTCACTACAACGACATTATCAAAGAATTCTATACTGAACAAAAGATGAATGTCCCTGGCGATTTTTTCCCAAATCCCTTGTTTTTTGATTTCTCCTTTTCTTCGGAAATTTCCTGATTTTCTGGCTTTGGTTCCGTTTCGGAGGTTTGACTTGCCGCTTCTTGTTTTTCTTCTAATTGCCCTTTTTCTTGGCTTCTGAATTGGTCTGATGATGGTGGTAGGGAACTATTGCTTGAGTTTTGTTCTAATTTTTCTATTTGTTCGACTGCTAAAGAATGAAGATTTCCCGCAACTTCTACCAATTTCTCTTTATCCAGGGATTGGAAGTAGTCGCGGTTCATTTGTGCCAGATCTTCTTTCCTCAGTCGATTCATTCCTGTTTGGCTAAAATTCCACAATTATTTTTTTACATTACCACACGATGCTTTCCCCTACTTTTACCTAGATTGCAAACCTTGCCACATGGGGGGAGAGTGAAAAACTACCTTAGCAAGTCTTCCTATTTCGGTTACATTGAAATTTACTGAATAAGGGAACAGGGAACAGAGTAGAGTACAGCGAGATACAAAGTCTCTACAACCTAAGTTTCACATTTTTAAACGTGTGTTAATTCTGCCCCCTGCCTCCTAACATCTAACTCCTAACTTCTCGCGATAAAAAATGGTTCCTTCCAGACAAGTTTATTTATTGTTGGTTTTGGGTATAGTGATATCTACGACGGGCTACGCCTACGCCCCGATCTTATCCTTATTTCCCACTATCAGAGCAACCATCGTCATCACTGTGCTATTTGATGCCATCGTTCTAGGATTGATGGTTGTAGATGGTTTACAGGTGCGGCGTTCTCGTGTGCAAATTAGCCGCGAATTACCGTCACGATTATCCATTGGGCGGGATAATCCTGTGGTGCTAAAAGTGATGTCACAAAATACTAACGCCCAAATTGAAATCCGCGACTATTACCCAACAGGTTTTGGCGTGTCTGCACCTGCACTGAGCGCTATTGTTCCTAGTAATAGCACTGAGGAATTAACGTATACCGTTCACCCGACGCAACGAGGAGAGTTTCCTTGGGGAAATATTCAAGTCCGACAGTTGGGACTTTGGGGATTAGCTTGGGATGATTGGCAAATTGCTCAAAGTTTACCAGTGAAAGTTTATCCTGATTTAGTGGGATTGCGATCGCTCACAATTCGTCTGACAGTGCAATCATCGGGATCAATCCGCCAATCTCGAAAAACTGGTATTGGTACAGAGTTTGCCGAATTGCGAAACTATCGCACTGGTGACGATTTGCGGTTTATCGATTGGAAAGCTACCGCCCGTCGGGTTGGCGCTTATGGTAATGCAACGCCACTGGTGAGGGTTCTAGAACCAGAACAGGAACAAACATTGCTGATTTTACTCGATCGCGGACGGTTGATGACGGCAAAAGTGCAGAGTTTGCAGCGATTTGATTGGGGTTTGAATGCAACTTTATCCTTAGCTTTGGCAGGTTTACATCGAGGCGATCGCGTGGGTGTTGGTGTATTTGACCGCCAGATGCATACGTGGATTCCCCCAGAACGCGGTCAAAATCATTTGAATCAGCTAATTGATCGGCTAACTCCAATTCAACCAGTATTATTTGAATCTGATTATTTGGGGGCGGTGACAAATGTTTTGCAGCGACAAACTCGGAGGGCGCTTGTAGTAGTTATTACCGATTTAGTTGATGTAACTGCCTCTACAGAACTCCTAGCCGCACTCTCGAAACTAGCACCCCGCTATCTGCCATTTTGCGTAACTCTGCGAGATCCGCAAGTTGATCGTTTAGCACACACTTTCACAGATGATGTTCCAGGTGCTTATGGACGTGCAGTGGCATTAGATCTATTAATGCAACGACAAGTAGCATTTGCCCAACTGAAACAAAAAGGTGTATTGGTACTAGATGCACCAGCAAATCAAATTGCCGATCAGTTGGTTGAGCGATATCTGCAACTCAAAGCGCGAAATCAACTTTAGACCATTCTTTAACCCAATACGGTTCAGTTAAGGGCTAATCGTACAAAATTTTAGGTTTTCAAGACGCGATAAATCGCCGTTTCTACAAATGTTTTGGTCTTATCTGAACTGTATTGTTCTTTAACCGGACACAATATCACCCCAGAGTGATGGAATATGTTCAATAATTCCAAAGAATATCAATATAAAAGGAGTTAAAAAGAGCGTACCTTTTTAACTCGATTTCCCTATTTTTTTTCAGGTTTTTTAACTGAAAATTCTGAAATTATTTCAAAATTTTAGTGAGTTTTTTACATACCCTAAACTCCCTTTCAAAAGCTGTACTTAATACATCAAATTACCGTGCAATAACCTGATAATCAAGGGGGGATAAAAAATATCCTACTTTTCCCACCTTTCTTACTTTCTATCTATAGGACTCATATTTGATTTCTGAAAAAACTCAGTACAACTTAGGACTTACGCAAAATACGTCGTAAGTAGCGGTATAGTCTCTAAGGTAGCATCATTATTAGCTGACACAATTTATTTAAGAACATTCAATTCTTGCTCGTTTAACTTTGTTGGAGTTTGTTGTATCCTGATTTTCGGAGCTACACTTTCTGTTTCCCGATATTGTTTGAGTAGTTTTTCAACAAAACTTAAAGCTACTTTGAATCTTTCTGCTAACTGACGTTGTGAGATTCCACTTGTCTTATATGTATCAACTATCTTCTGACGAAAGTCAAATGAGTATGCTTTCATTTCTATTTTTTTAAGATGCACAGTCTAATCAATTATTGTACCTCACTAGACCGGGAAACGCTATAATCACTAGTAATTTGTAGATAAATTATTAGAAGTAGATATTGTAAATTTTACAGCATAGCTTTATGTAATAATTCAGTTGATTTTATAGAAGTAGTCAAATCCTCTTCCCTCCTACCTTCTGTCTCCCGCCTTATTTATTGAAAGAAGGATAATAACTGCCTTGTAGAAAAAATACCTGAAAAGAGCTAGTATCAATTCTTAGAAAAACCGCAAATTTCAATTTCTTCTTGACTAAAAGTATCCTTCAATATCTTGCGGAGAACACGCTGAATATGAAGGTGTTTTCCCGGCTTGACTTTTGTCAGCGTCAGCAGCAATAGATTATTCTCACCAAAGTGTTCTAGTCCAGCTACGCGGGTAGGTTCTAGAACATCCTGTTCATCTGCTTTTAACTGCTGTCCTACCTTCTCAACTACTCTATACACATGATCTAAATTGGAGTCATAAGAAACGCTAACTTCTACCCTTGCATATATATACTGCTTAGAGAAGTTAATAATTGAGCCGATATCCCCATTACGAACAATCTGCAATTGACCATCAGGATGGCGGACGTGAGTGGTTCGCAGTTCAATCGCCTCTACAATTCCCTCAATATTTCTCTCTTCAACTTTGCCGGCTTCGACATAATCACCTACCAAGTAATAGTTTTCAAATAAAATCAAAAATCCACAAACAACATCATTAATCAGGTTTTGCGCCCCAAGACCAACTGCTATACCCACAATTCCTGCACCGGCTAAGATAGGGGCAGGATCAATGCCAATCAGCTTGAGTATAGTTACTCCACCAGTGAAGTAAACAAAATATTTGGCAAAACTCCGTATTAAGGGAATTAGCGTCAGCCGTTTCTGTTGCTGTGAATCATTTAAATCTGTAGTTTTTAAGTAGAACTCATCCAGGATAAAGTAAACGACCTCAATCAAAACATTGCTAATAAAGAAAACCCCAATAATTTGCACAATTCTAGGGGTATAAGCACTTATCCAAGCGATAGGTTCTATTTCTGGAACAACAAGATTTACTATGCCAACATAGAGGACGTATTCCAAAGATTTTTTGAAGAGAGGAATTAAGTGGCGTAAACGCTCGTATAAACGCAGTAAATTGTTAGAACTAGAGTATTTCAGACTTAGAGCATCGAGCGTATCAACAA
Source organism: Nostoc sp. CALU 1950 (assembly GCF_051172895.1). NCBI lineage: Bacteria > Bacillati > Cyanobacteriota > Cyanophyceae > Nostocales > Nostocaceae > Nostoc > Nostoc sp. CALU 1950. The sequence continues at coordinate 7,853 of NZ_JBDNJQ010000223.1, forward strand.
TAGTAGCAACAGCTTTAATAATGAGTAAACCAATTGTGATTATAATGTATATTTTTAAAGCTATGTAAAGATATTTGGGAACAACTTCTGGAATGTAGAGAAATTTAGCACATAAAATAACAGAAGATATCCAAAGGCTATGAACAATAATTCTTTTTAATACTTTAAAAAAAACCTCAATGCTCTCATCATTAGCCTTAATTTGATCGGCTTGCTTTGCGTAATCGCAGACCCAATCTATACCCCGCTTTAAAGGTGGAATGCTAAATTTAACTAGCAATAGCAAACTCACGCTTTTGAAGCTTGCCGTAAAAATATTGATCCAAAATTGGCTAGGAAGACTACGAATTAGATTAAGTTGAAATTCCTGAATGTTTCCACCTCGATAAATCACCATCCCATTCACACCAACCAGCGCCAGACACATAATCACACAAATGGAAATTAAAATTTTGCTGATACTGCGGCGCAGAAAAGTGATGTTTGCAGTTCTTCCTTGAAGCCAAGTAAGTTTAGTAAACTGCTTGAATATGATACCAATCAGCAAGTTCAATATAGAAAAAATTACTATGAAAAATATGACTTCGCCGAGGATAATTAGTATGTTCATTTTGGAGTAAAAATATCTGAAAAAGTAGTTACATCCCCGTATTTTTTAAAAATACGGGGATATGTTAGCCCAAAAAAATTAGTGAAATAGTCTACTAACTGAGAAAACCACAATCAACTTACGGTACTGGTCGCGTAAGTCAGCTTTGATGATAAAAGGAAGCCTTAATTGAAAAGCTCACTCATAAGGAAATGAGTGAATTAACTAACTATTCCATTAGTACGATCAGAAGTAAGGCAAGCAAAGGAGATTCTATCACTACTAGGGACGGCTTGACGTACCGCTATGACAAGAACCAAAGTGTGTTGAAATGGCTGAGGTTTAGCGGTTAGACAATAGATTTATTGCAGAAGTGGGGTAAGCGGTAAATGGTAAAGGTATAGAATTTTTCCTCTCTGGCACCTCAAACACAGGCTTCTCAACAGCAAGCTTATTTTGAAAGCTACCAGCTGCGATCTGTTCAGTCTGCTGAATTATCGCTTGTGAAAGAATAGTTTTCTACTTTGAGTTTTAAAAGCAATTCTTCAACGACTTTCCCTATTCAACTCGATCGTTTTAAAACCGAATATATTCTCCAGTACCCTAATCATCCTTATTTTGAAGATGAGCAAAAAAGTACTGTTATTTATACATTGAAAACTTACCCCCGCAATGGTGGAGATCCAATTAGTAAGGATATTACTATCAATGTTTCATCGCTTTATGATAAACTAATGACTCGCTTTCAAAGCGGTAACTACTTTGAAATATATCATCGTTATCCTACTAATTATCAGGCAGACTATGGCATAGGTTATTTTCACTATACACACCTTATACAATTCTTGAATATAGAGCAAAAATTACACCGAAATTTCAATGATAAATTCTGTACCTTCACCCTGAACCGAGTTAAAACTCAATTTTCCGCCGTGAGTTTCTTCAACAATTTGACGTGCGATCACTAACCCCAGCCCTGTACCTTTACCAACAGCTTTGCTAGTAAATAAGTGGTCAAATATTTTTGATTTTACTTGTTCACTCATTCCCTTCCCATTATCAGCAATGGCAATTTTAACTAATTTATTTTCGACTGAGGTTGTAATTGTAATATAGTTAGGATTGCTTTTAATTTCCTCAAAAGTGCGTCCATAATTAGATTCATCTAAGGCATCAATAGCATTAGCGATCAGATTCATAAATACTTGATTTAATTGACCAGGGAAACATTCTACTTGAGGGAAATTACCGTAGTTGATGACAACTTCAATCTTCGGACGTTGTTCATTAGCCTTCAGACGGTGTTTGAGAATGAGAATGGTGCTATCAATGCCTTGGTGGATATTGAAAGGCACTTTATAATCTTGATCGGCACGAGAGAAAGTACGTAAACTGGTGCTGATGTTTTTGAGGCGATCGCACGCCATAGACATTGAATCAAGTATTTTTGGTAAGTCTGATAAAGTATAATCCAAGTCGATTTCTTCAGCATGGTCTGTAATTTCATCGACTGGATTTGGTAAATTTTCTTGGTAGAGTTTCAAGTGTTCAACAATATCAGCAATGCTGGGTTTAGCTTGTGTGAGACTGGCAGCAATAAAACCGAGGGGATTATTCATTTCGTGAGCTACCCCTGCGACTAAATTACCCAAAGCTGACATCTTTTCACTTTGCACTATTTGTAATTGGGCGTTTTGCAGTTCTTGCTCTGCCCGTTTGCGATCGCTAATATCTAAAAAGAATCCATCCCAAACTAGTGTTCCATCCGCGCGCTGTTCAATTCTAGATTCGCCGTGAATCCACTTGACGATTCCTGACAAGGTAATGATTCGCCCCTCCCAACGCCAGGGAGATAGAGTTTGAACGGTGTCAGTGCTTGATTCCTGGTAAGAAACTACATCATCTAGATGTACTATTTTCTCAAGAAACATCGGTTCGGCAGAGGCTTGCTCTGGCGTAATTTCGTACAAATTGTAACAATCAGCACTCATGTAGTTTAACGATAGGATTCCATCAGTACTCATCTGGTATTGAAAAACCACCCCAGGCACGTTGTCTACAAGTTTTTCAAAACGAGAGTTACTCGCACTCAATTCGGCAAACGATCGCTCTAATTGTTGAGCATATTCCTGAGAACGTTCATAAAGTCGGGAATTTTCCAAAGAAATTGCCGCTTGAGCGCAAAGTAAGTTCAGGAGTTCGACGCGATCGCCTGTGAACGCCCCCGTTGTTAAATTATTTTCTAGATATAAAATGCCCATCAACTTACCTTGATGCAAAATCGGGCTGCACAAGATACTTTTCGGCTGCTGACGCATGATATACGGGTCGTTGGCTAAGATCGGATCGGCGATCGCATCAACTATTACAGCAGTCTGCCTATCATGTTTGACTTTGTAAATCAGTCTGTGGGGAATGTCTTGACTGTTTTCAATGGGAATACGCTGCAAGACAACTGGCTTTGAACCTGTGGTAATTGAACCTTTGATTAACAGGCGTTCAGTTTTGGTATCGCCTAGCGAATCATCTAGCAACAGCATGAAAACGCATTTATCAGCCCCAGCATTTTCAAGGACGATCTCAAGCAACGATGAAAGCAGTTTTTCAAATTCGATTTCGCCTGAGATAGTATGAGAAGCTTTGAGAATGGCAGCTAAATCTAAAGCAACAGATACATTACTATTGTGGGAAGTGCTGGAACTGATGGATGTAACATTTGCCAATGAGAAGATTGTGTCCTTAGAGGATGTTTGAAAAGTTTTGAGGGGTCAAATTTTATGCTAATCGCCTCACCAT
>NZ_JBDNJQ010000224.1:0-11138 GCF_051172895.1 Nostoc sp. CALU 1950
TTCCCTAATTGGAGTTGGTGAAGTTTCTCCTATGGGAGTACGTGGAGTTTCCCTAATTGGAGTTGGTGAAGTTTCTCCTATGGGAGTACGTGGAGTTTCCCTATTTTCAGGTTCCGAAACTGGTGGATTTGATGGAATACCTGGTGGTAGTGGTGTTCCCTTTCCCAGTTTGATGTCTTGACGACGATTCCAAGGTAGATTACCAACTGGAATTGTAGGTGTCGGTGTCGGTGTTGGTGTCGGTGTTGGTGTAGCTGTCGGAACTGTTTGTTGTCTAAAGGGTTGGCTATTAGATCGAGAGTCTGCAATTCGGCTTTTTCGCTGTAGATTATCAGCAGAATTTATTGCGCCAATATCTTGATTTCTGGGCGTAGTTCGTGTTGTTTGTGGTGAACGTGCTGGTACAGACTTTTTAGTTGAGGATACTGGCTTTGGCGAAACTGTTTTGGCTGTTGATTTTGATTTGATTATTGACTTTGTTTCAGAAGCAATGTCTATCAATTCAATGGGAACAGCAGATTGACTTTGCTGGGGAAACCACAGGCTAACTGCATCCGATGAGCGCATCAGCCAGAACGCCAGCAAATGCAGAGAGACTGAACCTATAACGACAGAAATCCACAAACCTGGTGGATCGGTGTGTCGCCTCCAGACTTTGGCTGGAATTGGAGTTTTGTCTGCAACCGATGGTGTCATATTATAGAAACTGGATATGATTAGGCACTCTTACTCATTGATCATGCTTTCAAATACCAGTCTAAATTTTAGCGATTAACCATTATCTCTGGTGTAACAGCGAAAGTCAAAACTGTTTCATCTACTCCTTTAAGTTCTAGCGGACTACCTTTAGTAATTTCTCCTTCCTGTAAATAATCCGCCACGGCAGCAGAAACCAGGATTGTACCGGGAACAGCGGCAGCTTGTAATCTAGCAGCAATATTCACACTTGGGCCAATAGCAGTATAATCGGCACGTTCAGCGCTACCAAACATCCCCACAACAGCAGTACCTTGGTGGATACCGCACCGGAACTGGACGCTAGTAAGTTTGTGACCATCGAATACACCTTGGTCTTGCCAGCGTTGGTTTAATTCCGCCAGTGAACGATGCATTGCTCTCGCTGTATTAATAGCACGACGTACCTGTTCATTAGGGGTTAGTTCTTCCGGCGCTCCGTATAAAGCTAAGATAGCGTCTCCCATAAATTTATCTACAGTGCCGCCATTACTAAAGACAACCTTGGTCATGGCTTCTAAATATTCATTTAGCAACTCTGCTACTCGCCGGGATCTGAGAGTATTTGCTAGCTGTGTAAAACCCACAATGTCACTAAACAAAACTGTAATTAAGCGTGGTTCTGGGCGCAAATCTAACGTTAAATCCCCGGTTGCAGCTTTTTGCACCAAGACAGCTGGTAAAAAGCGTTTTAGCACCGATTCTGTTAGATAAGTATTTAACTCCACGATTCGTCGTTCATTTTCCTTCAACGCTAAAAGATTGCGAACTTCCGCCAAAAGTTCCCGATCGTTGAATGGTTTTGCTAAATAAGCGTCCGCACCATGTTCTGTACCTTCAATGCGAGTTTCCTCATCTATTTTCGCTGTCAGCAGAATGATTGGTATTCCTTTTAACTTCTCCTCATTGCGGATCATCTGAATCATCTCAAGTCCGCTGACCAAGGGCATCATTAAGTCAGTCACAATCAAGCTGGGTATAATTTCTTTAGCTTTACTGTGCCCTTCATGACCGTTACGAGCCGTCTGTACATGATAGCCATTGCGGCGGAAAATCTCAGATACATAGGTTCGCAAATCCGGGTTGTCATCTACAACTAAAATTGAGTGCTGAGTCTTAAGTGCTGAGTCTTGAGTATCAATACTGGGGGCGAAGTTTCTTGTAATATCTTCAATATGGTCTGTTGTTGACTCTACCAGTTCTAAATCAGCCAATTCTACGCTAGCACGGCTCGTATTCAGTTCTGTTGACGTTTCTAGTACTTGCTGTGCGGGTAAATGAGCATTTCCAGTCACAAGCCATAAACTAAAGGTAGTGCCTTCGCCGTAAACTGATTCCACGGTGACTTGACCACCATGTAATTCTACCAATTCTTTAACTAAGGCTAAACCCAAACCACTGCCTTCATAAGATCGGTTTGCTGAACCTTCAGCTTGGCGGAAGCGCTCAAATAGGTGGGGAATTTGTTCTTGAACAATGCCGATTCCAGTATCTTGTACTTGCAATATGCAACGATTATGTTCAGATTTTAGTCTGACACTGATCGTGCCACCTTCAGGAGTAAACTTCATGGCATTTGACAGAAGGTTATAAACCACCTTGTCAAATTTTTCCATGTCCAAGTACACCGTAGAACATTCATCTAACTGTGTAGTGAGATGCAGTTTCTTTTTCTCACAGTAAGGACGAAAAGATTCCACAATTTGGCTGACAAATTCAACTAAATCGCAGGGATGGAAACTAGGCTGCATTCTTCCCGCATCCAGGCGTTGTAAATCGAGGAGTTGATTTACCAGCCGCAGCAGACGGCGAGAGTTACGCAGGGCGATCGCACTTTGAGAGTAAGATAATCCCTCACCAGCCGCCACAGCTGACTCTAAAGGCCCTTGAATCAAGGTGATGGGTGTGCGAAATTCATGGGAGATATTTTGGAAAAATTCGGTTTTTTGTTTATCTAATTCCAGTAAGCGTTCAGCTTGTTGGCGAGTTTTTTGATATAAGTGTGATTGTTGCACAGCGATCGCTGCTTGAGCTGCTACTGCTTTCGCTAAATCGATATCAGATGGCAACCACTGGCGGACTTTTTTACCTTCGTGCAAAGTAATACTACCAATACATTTACCATCAGCCAATAATGGCACGAACATTAGCGATCGCGCTGGCATTTTTAAAGGTAAATCAAAACCCCATACATCTGAGGGAGAATGGCTCACATTACCAATTACCACAGGTTCATGTGTCTGTAGCATTTGTTGGAGGATGGGATTCTCTTGTATGGATGCTTGAGAATAAGGTAATCTCTGGGTTGAGAGATGATTATTGCTACTTGAATTCTTGTCTGAGACTGGCGATGCCTGCGACGGGTTGTGCCTACGCAAATTTTCTGAATATTGAAAACTGTCATACAAGCCCACACACTCAACAAACTCATCTTCTTCTGTCCACAAAGACAGGACACAGCCATCGACTTGTAAAGCTTGTCCCAATTGCTGAGTGATCGCCGCAAAGATATCTTGGGGATCTAAGCTGGAGCGAATCGCGCTAGTAATCGTATTAATTAGAGCTTCTCGCTTGGCAAGGGCACGTACTTGTTCGTAAGCATAAGCTTGAGACAAAGCCAAAGCTGCCTGATCCGCTACCATCAACACTAACTGCACCTCATCATCTCCCCAGAAGCGAGGTAGAGAACACTGGTGCAGTGCTAGTACTGCCATTAATTCTTGTTGGCAGATCAATGGCACAACTAAACTAGAACAAATGTCAGCAGCAGCAAAAGCTTGTCCACGCTCACGCAGTTCGGGAGTATTACCGTGAATACGCTCATCATCGATCGCATCATGAATCACCTGGACTTCACGGGTTTCCCACACTGTCTGAGCCAAAAGAGGCATAGAGGAAAGACTTACTGAAACTTCCCCTCTGCTCCCCTGTTCCTCTGCTCCCCCATTCCCCTGCTCAAGAGCTTCTTCAGAAACAGCCTTCTGGTAAATGAATCCTTTATCCGCCAACTGCTCATCTTGGAAGGGACGCAACAGACAGACATCCACCTCCAACATATGACCCACTGTATCTACAATTGCTTGCAAAATTTGTCTGTAGTCTAAAGCACTGCGAATCGTATTTGTAACGGTATTCAGTAACGATTCTTGACGGAGTGTGCGGGTAAGTTCGCGGGTTCTGGCTTTGAGAACATTGTGGGTATCCAAAGCTTGGCGTACCACTCCTTTGAGTTCCTCGGCTTCCCACGGTTTGGTGACATATTTGAATACCTTACCAGCGTTGATTGCTTCCACCAAATCTTCGACATCGGTGTAGCCAGTTAAAATAATCCGGATAATATCTGGATATTGAGTTGCTGTCAGGCTCAAAAATTCTGTACCGCTCATCATCGGCATCCGCTGATCGGAGATGATCACCGCGACCTCTCCCTCTTGAGCCAGCAGATCGAGTGCCGCAGGGCCAGAGTTTGCCCTTAGCACCTTATAGTCGCGATAGAAAGTACGGTAAAGCAAGTCAAGGTTGTCTGGTTCATCATCGACAACCAAAATTTTAGGCTTACTGTTTGCTTGGGATTTCATGCACCGCTTTCCTGCTGCAACGGCAGTCGGATAAAGAATAATCTGATCAGGTAAGGATTTTTCTGAGTCAGGTAATAGCAGAGCATTTCGACCAATAAAGCTGCTTGGCTACATGACTGCTGAGTGTAGGAGCGTTTACTCACAGGAATTCGTCTCAATGGCTTGTGCCGATTACCGTTTGCTTTGGTGCAGTGTAATTGCTTTCATAGTCTGTTTTAGTGTTACAGAGTCGATGCTTGCTTGCCAAATCTTCCTTCACCTCCTGTGAGCAATGTCTGATAATACATACAGCGCTCATAGCTAGCTGAAAAATCCAGATGAAGCTGCATATTAAGTTTTCCCTCCGCGGCAGTTGTACTAACATTTGCAGGTAAATTTTATTTATGGTAGTCATGGTAGAGCCAACAAAATTAAAACAATAATATTTAAAGCCAAAGTATACTATTAGACAAATACCTCTTTCTAATTTAGCAATCAGAACTATCATTAAGACAAGTGGTAGTCGTTGAGGAGTCAGAGATTAGGGATGAGGGAGCCTTGTAGATTCTTGTCCCACTAGTTGTACAGCCTATTCATACAACTCAGTAGAAAAGTAGTCTTGATGTAGCGGCGACTGCAAAAACAGGTTCAGTACTGCAAATAAGGGTGGTTTGAAACCAGAGTTTACTTATGGTGTACTTACTTAACAATTTTGTAGATGCTGCCTACGGACAAGTTATGCTATGTCTCTGCCCACTCACCCAAAGCTATACCACTTTACAGATGTAACAATCTGATCTCCTATCTACCTAAAACAGGTGATGCACCTGAACTTACTGAACTTAAGGTTATGGAATGATGAAACTGTAACTCCTAACACTCTTTCAAAAATACAGCTTATAAAACCCCAAACTAAAGTGTAAAACTTTGTTTGATCCACAAGCAAAAGCGAATTAGCAATCTCAGGTCAGTTGAGTTTCCTGGGCGGTTCTTAAGTTCTGATTCAGTTTAAATCTGGTTTTAGGATATTTGATAAAATTTTCGTTGAATAAAATCAATACTAAACTAGCCTTGAAATATCGGTTTTTTTACCCATACCACCAACAGCCAATCAACCCAGCTTCCTACCAATTCCAAATTCGTGCGGCTACACCTGCTGATTTGATTGGTGTTGCCCAAATTATTACTGAAAGCTTTCACTCCCACAACGGTATATGGGGATGGGCTTTTCCATTGCTACGTCTGGGTATTTACGAAGACTTAAGGCATCGGATGGCATCACCTGCGCCCCGTCATATTTGTTTAGTAGCTTTTGAAGCTACTAGTGGTGAGGCTAATAACTTAGTAGGAAGTGTGGAACTGGGTGTACGTTACAGTGATTCATGGAACCAGGTTGGCGTAGGTTTTCCTTACTTATCTAATTTAGCGGTTCACCCAAAATACCGTAGACATGGTGTGGCTTCAGGATTACTTACTAGCTGTGAAAAAGTCTCTCGTGAGTGGGGATTTCAAGACTTATATCTCCATGTTTTAGAAAATAACCATCAAGCAAGACAGCTTTATTTCAAGCTGGGATACCGGGTGCATAAAGTTGAATCTAATTGGAATACATTTTTTCTCAGACGCTCAAGCCAGATGTTATTGCATAAGCACCTGAGTGCTGACTAGATTATCTGAATCGGATTTTAGCAATTGTCAAGTTTTGTATTGCGACTAATTTGGTAATTAAACACAGACGAATCTAATTAAAAATCTAGTCAATATTTAGTGAAGTATCTAGATAACAGCTAAAATCGATTAATTGACGAAGCGAGTAAATAGCTTTTGATAATTCTTTTTAGGAATAATATTTGATTTATACTTTCTTTTTACGAAAAATCTTCTCGGTCATATTAAAAAAGTATCTTTTTAGTAAAAAAAATTAATATTTTAAAAATATTATATTTTGCATTTTTGGATTTATCATTAACAAATATTTTAAAGTATTAGATATATATAAATAAATGGATTATAATAGCAGTATATGCGAAATTAATTTTAACAAAATCATCACTTCCTCATAATAACTTTGTAATTAAGATATTCATCTTTATAAAAACTTTAATAAAACACTCTAATAGTTTACAGACAAATCTAGTTATATCTCATAAAATATAAACACTCAATTACTGAAACAACGCCTATCTATTGCTATTTTAGTTAAATTGGCTAGAAAGGTCTTGATAATAAAAGAATTCAAAAACCTGATTTTATATAACAACTAGTTTTGTTTTGAAGTGCATACTACTACCACATTCGTTGAAAGTTTAAAAAACATGGATAGCGAACAGCATCGACGCTATCAGACCTCTATGGTATCAACTTATTACCCTGAAACTAGTTTCCTTGACTCTCTTGTCATGTCAGACGGAACTGAGCAATCGCAAAGTTTGGATATCCTGACACGTTTGCACAGTGGAGAAGTCTTCATCGTCAATAGTCGTAGACGAAATGGATTAATACTCTTTAAGCGCTACCATGCAGAGTTTGCTGGGCCTGGGGCTGCTGTGGGTGGGGATTATGATTGTGATTGCCAAAGGGCACTGCCTATAGGTAATCTGTCTTTATTAACTCCCGAATCTAATGAGGATCGCCAGAAGGCTTACTTGATTAGACGACAGTGGATTCGATTGATTAAACAAATTACAGAAAACCCAGTGCCTGGGCAGCGAGTCCAAAAAATTCTTGATCAATTTGAACAATACTTCCCACCAGAAATAGTGCATCTTCTGCCGGATGTTGCCTTTGCTCTTTTAGTGGGTGTGCTGCCACAAACAGTGGGAATAGTACGCCGTTTGGGTAGTGAGATGGACAGCAGATTTAATTACTGAACTAATTGCTAAGATTCCAAATTTGCCAAAGCAGCTTGTACTCGATTTACGGTGCGGGTGTTTTCTTCTATTGTCCCAACAGTAATTCGTAATCCTCCGCTAATGTGTCGCACAAGAGTGCCAAGTGTCCTAAGTTTTTGGTGCAAAGTTTTTAAAGCAGTATCTTGCGGATGAGAGCCATTTGGTTGAAGACGCAGGTAAATAAAGTTGGCAGCACTTGGAGTAATTTGTAGTTCTGGTTGTTGGGATAAAATTTCGATTAGTTTGGCTCGTTCACTCAGAGTTTGGGAAATTGATTCAAGTAAGAGTGTGCGGTTTTGTAAAGCAACTAATGCTGCTGCGATGGAAAAGCTGGGGAGATTGTAGGGTAAGCGAACTTTTTCTAAGATGGCGATCGCTTCGGGATGAGCGACGCAATAACCGACACGGAGAGCTGCTAATCGGAAGGCTTTAGAAAAAGTACGTAATATCATCCAATTGGGGTGTTGAGTTAATTCATGTACTAGAGTATTTTTACTGAATTCAAAATAGGCTTCATCAATTACTACCAAAATATGTTGTGGTAAACTTTTTAGCCATGCCAACTCTGCCGCAGTTAAGCTATTGGCAGTCGGTGAATTGGGATGCACTACGAAAACTACGCGAATGGGAGGATTTTGAGTTTGTTCGATGGCTGACTGTGCAGCGCTGATGTCAATTTCAAAATTGGTTTCATTTCTACCCACTGTCACTACAGGAATGCCCAAAGTTTGTGCCAAAATCCCGTACATAGAGAAAGTGGGATTAGCAACGAGAATTGAACCTTCTCCTCCTAGACAGGTGGCGATTAATAAAGAGCGGATTAGTTCATCTGAACCATTACCAACAGAAATATTGGCAGCAGTAAACAAAGCTGATGAAAGGGCGGCTGACTCGTTGACATACTCGGCGATCGCATCCTTAAGTGTTTCATGTCCACCATCGGGATAACGATTTGTTTCAATTACTTGCTGATACGTCCAGGCCAGCTTCTCTTTTAGCTCAGGTGGTAAATCATAGGGGCTTTCATTTGTATCCAGCCGATCGAACTGTGTGGGGACAGATGCGGCTGTATCGCTGCTGGGGTGGGGTTTGTACGCACTAAATTGTGCTAAATCTGACCGGATGAAGGGAAGCATAGTTTTAGTTATTAGTCATTGGTCATTAGTCATTAGTCATTGGTAACTAACAAAGGACAAATGACTAAGGACATTAGTTATATAAGAGTTTAATATTTTACAGCCTCAAGGTAATTGGCAAAAGAGGCGAATTGCCTGCCAAATTTCTTCCATAGCATTACCTAAAGCGTGGTCACTGTCGAGTTCGACTAACTCCACCCAAGGACGTGAACGCGCAAAGTCACGACTGGCTTCGATGGGGATAACTTCATCCTTTTTTCCATGCAAAATTAGGGTGGGGATAGGACGTTGCAAAAGCTTTTCTTGGTATTGGGCGGCATCTGTCACGAAATTGTAGCTTAAAGGAATTGATCGCCCTTCCCCATAGTGGTAGACCATGATATGTTTTTCTTCCTGCCAACGCTGTACTTCTTCATTTCCTAGCTTGGGCAACCAATGAGATAAAAACCCAAAAGCTGGTGCTAGCATTACAAGACGCTGTACTTGTAAATATTGCTGACCCAAGTGGGCAGCGGTCAAACCGCCCAAACTTGAGCCAATCAGCGTTACTGGCGTAGAATCATTACTGAATTCTGCGGCAACTTGAGTGATCTGACGAGTGATGGTCAACTGGGAAAAATCGCCAGCATTCAAATCGGGAATTCTCAGCTGTGTTTTAATTTGGGAAAAGCGATCGCTTATATCCCGCGCTTTGGCAGAATTAGGGCTGGAAGCAAAGCCGTGCAAGTAGATATACTGAGTAAACATCCAAGTTTTACCGTTAGGGTCGTCCTTAGTCATTTGTCATTGGTCATTAGTTTTAGCTTAAACAGTAAGAGGCAAAAGACAAAAGACAAAGGACAATGACCTAGTTAACGCATTGTGACAAATTCCTCTGCGGCTGAGGGATGAATACCCACAGTAGCGTCAAAGTCTTTTTTGGTTGCGCCCATTTTCACAGCGATCGCCATACCTTGAATAATCTCGGCTGCATTTTCACCTACCATGTGAGCGCCTAGCACTTTATCAGTGTTGCTATCAACCACTAACTTCATCATTGTCTTCTCTTGCTTACCAGTCAAGCTGTGGTACATGGGCCGGAAGCGACTGCGATAAATGGTAACAGCATCACCAAGTTTCTCGCGGGCTTCGGCTTCTGTCCAGCCGACTGTCGCGGCTTCTGGATTAGAAAATATGGCTGTGGGAACAGTTTCGTGACTGAATTCGCGGCGGTTATTCCCAAATTCACCATCGGCAAAAGCGCGACCTTCGCCAATGGCCACGGGAGTTAAACTGATTCGGTCAGTGACATCGCCAACAGCGAAAATATTCGGTTGACTAGTTTGACTATATTCATTGACTGCGATCGCATTTGTAGTGTCATATCCAGGGCCTTCGATAGAACTAGGGACAACATCAACCCCAGCATTTTCTAAACCTAGTCCATCTACATTGGGAGTTCGACCTGTCGCAACTAAAAATACGTCGGCAATTATTGGTTCTTGATCGTCTCCTGATAAAGTCAGTTTCAAACCTTCTGGCACACGTTCAATTGCTTTCACCACATTATTCTTAATCAACCGAATTCCGTGATTCGTCATTCCCTCTTCAATTTCTGTGCGGACATCCTCATCAAAACCCTTCAAAATCTTTTCACCTCTGGTAATTTGTGTCACCTCAGAACCCAAACCACGCATAATACAAGCAAATTCTGTGCCAATATAACCAGCGCCAATAATGACGATGTGTTTTGGTTGTTCTTTTAAATGAAAGATTTCGTTGGAGGTAATGCCATATTCCACTCCTGGTAAATCTGGCTTGACAGGACGCCCACCAACAGCAATTAAAATTTTGTCCGCTGTAACTTTTCGTCCATCAACTTCTACCGTGTGGGGGTCTACCAATGTGGCGCGACCAGAAATTAGTTCCACTCCGGCTTTTTCTAAAAAGCTTATATGTAGTTGCGACAGTCGCCGAACTTCATTATCTATAGATGTAATGAAATATTCCCAGTTAAACTCAGCATTACCCACCTTCCAGCCATAGCCTGAAGCGTCACTGAACAATGCAGGAAAGTGAGAGCCATAGACCATAAGTTTTTTGGGAACACAACCGCGAATCACACAAGTGCCACCAACTAAATCATATTCAGCGATCGCCACTTTTGCGCCATAACTAGCCGCTCTTTTGGAAGCCGCCAAACCTCCAGAACCCGCACCAATCACAAACAGGTCGTAATCAAAAGTCATAAATTTATGTTCTCTTTAGCAACAAATCAGTTCCTGGGAACTTACACACAGAATGTGATTGAACTATATAAGGATATCTGGTGAACCCTGTATAAGTCCTGTCCTTGATTTAATCTAGCGTTAGCAGATGTTATCTCGTCGTAGGGAATATCACTTTTTGCTGTGATTGCTGTAGAGGGAGTAACTACAATTGTTTGTTATGGTTATGCCTCTGGTGTGGGGTATAAGTCTTAGCTGCTGCGTTGTAACAGCTAAGTTCCATCAGGATTTACACAATATTAATAAAACAAACCGTGTTCGGCGTTTGCAGAGCATCTATCTTGTACCCCCATTAGTATTTTTATGTGCTTGGAGAGTCAGTTGGAGTTACAGGTGTTGTCTCAATTGGGGTGTCGGGTGTTGTCTCAATTGGAGTTACAGGTGTTGGCTCAATTGGGGTATCGGGTGTTGTCTCAATTGGAGTTACAGGTGTTGGCTCAATTGGGGTATCGGGTGTTGTCTCAATTGGAGTTACAGGTGTTGTCTCAGTTGGGGTGTCGGGTGTTGTCTCAATTGGAGTTACAGGTGTTGTCTCAGTTGGGGTGTCGGGTG
>NZ_JBDNJQ010000225.1:0-11104 GCF_051172895.1 Nostoc sp. CALU 1950
CATCTTGACGGGAAATACTGGCGCTAACATCTTAAATGGATTTGATGGTAGCGATAACCTCTTTGGTAACTCAGGCAATGACACCTTGCTAGGTGGTGCAGGTGATGATCTACTTTCTGGAGAAGTTGGTCGAGATGTATTGACTGGTGGAACTGGGCGAGATAGCTTTAACCTTGCTGGTAGCCGCACTGGAGGGTATGATACCATCGCTGATTTTATTTTTGCAGATGATACTATCCTCATTTCCAAGGCAGAATTTGGACTGAGCCAATCTCTGAATAGTACACTCGATTCTAGCTTGTTCCGACTTGGGACTAATGCAACAACCGCAGGCGATCGCTTTATCTACAATCAAACTACGGGTAACCTGTTCTTTGATAAAGATGGGGTTGGTGGTACAGCACAAGTGCAGATAGCCCAGTTCTCGAATCTGGCGCTGCTTAATAGTACAAATATTACTGTAATTGCCTAACGAAAGCTAACTATAGCAAGCATTGGTTGATCACCCAGCAATAGACAGATAATACAAATCCCATGTGAGCTTAAAACACTTTAAAATTCAGATGTTCTCCATTCCCCAATACAGTTCAGTTAAGCTTTTTTCTCTCCCCCTGCTTCCCCTGCCTCCCCTGCTCCCCCTGCCTGCCTTAACAGATAAATTTGCTTAACTGAACCGTATTGCTCCATTCCTTACTCTTGACTTATACTTATCAAAAGTGTATAATGCGTTTTGCATGGAAGGGGAGTAGCTGCTGGCAAAAAAACTCGAAAGCCAGTACATCTGAATCAACATACTGGCGATGAGCCTGGTTCAGATGGCAAATAATCAATATTTGAAAGCGAGACCTTCACTAAGTTCACACCGAAAAGTGTAAACTTGGTGAGGTCTTTTGGTTCTCATCAAGCTTCACATCGGTAAACGATTCTTCAGGAGCTTGAGAGAGTGTTAACAGCTTTTACCGCAGGTTTATTACTAATTACAGTTTCAGAACTAGGCGATAAAACATTTTTTATTGCTGTGATTTTGGCAATGCACCACCCGCGGCGGCTGGTATTTATAGGTGCGACATCTGCTTTAGCCGCGATGACAATCCTTTCAGTGCTATTTGGACAAGTGGTGTCTTTGTTGCCAAAAGTTTATATTCATTACGCCGAAATAGCTTTATTTATTGCCTTTGGTATCAAGCTACTGTATGACGCTAGTAAGATGTCCGCTGCTGCTTGTGATACGGAAGTTATAGAAGAAGCCGAAGCTGCGGTGAAAAAAGCAGATTTGCAGTTACCAAAGCAAAAGACTTCCTTGGCAATTATCATAGAAGCCTTTGTGTTGACATTTATGGCAGAGTGGGGCGATCGCACCCAAATTGCCACCATTGCCCTAGCAGCAGGTAATAATCCAATTGGAGTGACAATAGGTGCAATTTTAGGACATGCCATTTGTGCTGCGATCGCAGTTATCGGCGGCAAAATGATAGCCGGACGCATTTCAGAGCGTCAGATCACCTTTATTGGCGGATGCCTGTTTTTAGTCTTTGGTGTCCTCGCTGCCATCGAGGGAGCGTGAGGGGATGAGGGGGATAGGAGGAATAAGGGGACAAGGGGGACAAGGAAGAGACTATTCTTCAATAATAAATCCCCCAGTCCCCAATCCCCAGTCCCCATTACTTAGGCGTACTTTCCGGTGAAGGTGCGAGAGATGGAGCCGGATTAGGCGTGGGGGAAGCCGTTGCCGCCTTTTTAATTCCATCTTTGTACTGAGCAGGTGCTAAAGCTGCGGCACTATCAAACAAAGGTTTTGCATCTGCGTCTTTGCCCTGTTCTTTCAGGAGCATTGCTTTTGCCACAACAGGGCGAAAATCCTTGGGATCTTTCTTAATTGCCTGGTCATAAACAGAGCTAGCTTGAGCGTAGCGTTTCTGGGAAGCGTGAACAGAACCTAATAGCACCTGCACCGCTACTGTATCAATACTTCCAGGTTGAATTGTATTTGCTTGGGCTGCGTTAGAGAGGGTTTCTTGCAACAAACCAATGGCTGCTTCGGGGCGTTGCTGACTGATCAACAGAGCCACCATTCCTTGCAAAGCCTTCAAATCGCCCGGTTTCGTGGACAAAATCGAACGATAAGCTTGAGCGGCTCCTTCGCGATCGCCAATTTGCTGTTTGGCTTGAGCCAGTAGCACTGAATATTCTGACTGTTCGGGATTCAGCTTCGCTAGCTTTTCTAGGGGTTCAATAACAACTTGGATATCAGCTGGTTTAACCTCACTTTTATCTTTTTGACTCAGTAGTTGCAGCCGCGCCTTTAATAGTCCCTCAAGCGCAGTCTGATTTTCTGGTTCCCTTTGCAAAACCTGTTCATAACCCCGTACTACGTCTTCCAGTTTTGATTTTTGGTCAGCGGAGGGCAAACTGTCTCTGGTGCTAGCGGTATTCTGGCTTGAGGGTGGCGTATTATTAAATGCTCCAATTATGGGAATCACCGAAACACCCACAAAAGCAAGAATTGCCACTGCCAAGACGACTCGAACTATCCAACGATTGCGCGGTTGAGACACAGTTTTGTCTTTCTCCTGAATTTTAATGACATTATCATTTACACAAATCGTAAAGTTAAAAATTTCCAAAACTTTGCGGAATACCGCCAATTGCCTGTGAATTTTATAACAATTAACTATCTACACTGCTAAAGTAAGTGATGACTTTAGGAGGAGCCGTCAGAATTGTAGCTATGATATGCTTCCGAAACTAGTGTAAAGGCGCTAAATTACACATTTAGTGTTTATACACTAAATTTAGCGCCTTTAGGATTGTGTAGAGTAACCTAGTGTGACTTTGTTAAAAGCCAATATACTTTCATCAGTCGCACAAATGCTCTTTCCAGCTGCCTTTGTAAAATCCCACAATGGGATGTGTCTCCGCCGCAAGGAGTTTTTATGAATTCCGACCTGATGCCGTTGCCTGAATCCTCTAATTCTTCTGCCTCTAACCAGGGCCCAACTAACGTAGAGGCAGCCGCTAATGTTCATATAGCAGCCCAGTCCTCTAAACCTGAAAATTTGCCTGTCAAACCCAGCGACACTGACTCCAATGATGGGTTCGCCAACCGACAGCAACCGATTCCGCCTCCCAGCGAACCGATGCAGTACCGAGCGATCGGGTTAGTCCGGGGTCGATATCATGCTAGCAGCGAACAATTTACTCAAGGTACGCTGCTGACCACAGATGGTGTAGAACTCAATGCCGTCCTCCTAGGGCGGATTATGAGCTTAGTCAAGAATCACCTAGACTTAGAAAAAGAACACTTGTGGGTAGTATATCCACGTACAAGACAAGAAAATGATACCTTGCACATCCAAATCGTCGGAGTTTGGGAGCCAGAAAATCTGGCTAAAAACTCAACAGATGAGGACGAGTCAGATTTTGAGTTGCAAGAGTTACAGAAACCCGATGATGGCTTATCCGAAAACTCTGAATTAAGTACAATTGCTCTGAAACCCTCATCAGAAGTTGTAGATGGTGGTTTTTCTGTTCGTGGTGAAGTGGTATACCAATCTTTTGATGCTAAAAGCTTGGTAGTCAAAATTAGGCAGGCTCCACGCAAATCAACTGATAAACCCAAATATTTTAAGTTGAAATTGAGGGGTGTGCTGACCACCAAAGCAGTAGGAAAATTCTGGGACTTCCAAGCCAAACGGGAAGCTGACGTTTTGGTAGTAGAAAAAGCTGAGGCGATCGCTGACTTGCCCAAAAAACGCAGACCACCATTCAAAGGTGGGCCTCGTGCTGGCGGTGGTGGTGGTGCTGGTGGTAGAAAACCATTCCCCCCCAGACGCAGTGGCGAAACCCCTCGTCCTATCAAAAAAACAGGCGCAGGCGGCGACACCTCTGTGGTGTCAAAACCTATCCCAAGAACGCCCGCTCCTAAACCCATCAAGCGACCAAAACCAACTCAAGAGTAGGGAATAGGGAGCAGGGGGAGATGAGGGAGCAGGGGGAGAAAAATTGCTTCCTCATCCCCCTCATCCTCCTCATCTTCCTCATCCCCTTAAAAATCCGTCCGACGGTCTTGGGGTAGAAAAGATCGCTCCATCGGAATTGGGGAAACTGGTTCTGTGAGGGTAAACGTACCTGCTTCGATCCACTTTTTCAACTCTAGGGCGACTTGCCTAGAAAAAAACAAACTGGCTAAGGGGGCAGAGCGTACAGCTTTGCCCTCAATGGTTATCCGCCCAGATTTGAGTTGGGCGTAACTCACCAAGCCAAAGGTGGGACGGACGCGCCGGGGAATGGAAAAATCCACTATTGGGGCTACCAAGTCTTGATCTTGGACGGCACAGTGTTCAACTACTTGTTCATTTAATACAGGGAGTGGGACACCAACGCCTAACATCAATGAGGGCCCATAACTTTTGAAATAACACCCCCGCACCCAATGAGCATCCATTTGCTTGGCATCACCAATTAAAGCTAAAGTGGCGGAAGGCCCAATCGGTGTACGATTAGCTAAACGCTTTTGTAAGGGGAAGTGCTGAGTGCCTTCCCAGGCGACATATCCAATACCGCCACCTAAAAAAATTCGAGTACCTATACCAACGAGTTGCAAATCGGGATCGTTGAGTAAGGGGGAAATAGCACCGGGATTAGAGTAAACGGCATTCCCCAGACGCGGTTGTAAAGGGCCGAGATAGGTGAAGAGGGGGCGATCGCCACCATTTACACCAACAATAAAATTTTGATAAAGATTGCGCGGATTGAATAAATAAAACTGATTAATTGTGTCACTGGTAATGGTAGTTTCAAAATTTGCTCTGGGGTAACAATCTGTTACTTGCCCTTGCGCTTTTACGTGTATAGATTTACCAGCAATCAAATCTTCGATTACATGACCGCCGCCGCGTTCTCGGACTTCTTCCCCGTCCGTCGTCTCCACAGCAGAACTCGCACCCAAATATAAATCTACTGCCCCAAAACCAGAGTATGCTGGTACACCATCTAACCAGCAGCGGCGAATTTTTATCGGGGGGTCAGTGTGTCCCAGATTGATAATTGCACCACTTGATTCCATTGGCTCAAAAGTGCCAGTGGTAATTACATCAACTTCTTTCGCAGCTTTAGTAAAACCGATTTCTACAACTCGTGCTTTTAATTCTTCAGTTGTCAACACTACTGCACGTTGGCGGCTGATTTTCTCGTTAATTTCTGCAATTGTTCGCATCTTATCAGTGCTAGGGCTTCCTGGTGAATGGTGAATAGGGAAAAGAAAGTTTCATTGCTCCTTGTGAGCGCAGATTATGATGACTCTTGCATAATTTCATCTCGAAATGTTGTCGCTAATCTCTGCGCGACAGCTTAACACCCTGGATAGGGTTTAAATTCCCAAAAAACAATTTAAGTATTGCAAAGTCCAAATCATATATTTATTTTTTGGGGCAAGCTAGCTATGTCCGAAATGTTTTTCTGTCTACGTAAATTTACTATAAATAAAGCCTTGCCTTATCAATCAAATGTATGTATGGTTAGGATTGATTAGACTTACTGGACTTAAATGATTTTACGTCAGCCGAAAGAAACATTTCTGGATGTGGTAAAGCATTCTAAACCAAATAGTCAATCGCAAAGTGGGAGCTAAAAGCAGATGCTATGGTGAAGCTGCTCTCTGGCGAACTTATCCTAACTTATACCCTCTCAAAGCAATTCTACTTGTTGCTATTGATTTTATTGCTACATTTCACCCAATAACGAATTGAGTAAGAGGCAATGACTACTTCTGAATTAACTAATTTTGAGCAAAAAAACCGAAGTAATGTTTCTAATAGGATTGAAAATTTATCCTCACCATCAGATGAAAAAAAGTTGTTTAACTTGAAGGTGATTGAGTATTTATTACTCGCAGCTTTTGTCTCTGCTGGACTCTTTATTATTTTTCTTTCAGATGATAAAACAGTTGTAATTTCTGGAGCGGTATCTCTAACTTTTTTGTTTTTTTTGTTGCTCATCAATAGACAAGTATTTCAGAACTATAAGAAGGTCGCTTATCAGTCTGAACTGACTAAAAAAGCTGAACTCTATAGTTATCTATTGACCAATCCTAATTCCTGGGATAAAGATACGCTGACTTTGACAAGAGGAAAGGCTTTACAATACAGCCAAGATTTGATTGACGATTATAAAAGAATTAGGGGTGTATCAAGAAACCTTTACTATAGTTTGCAAATTGCGACAGTGATTTTGTCAGGAGTCACACCAATTTTAGTTCTGGTAGATAAATTAGAAGCAGGACAAGCTTGGCTCAAGTGGCTACCCGTGCTTTGCCCTGCGATTGCTTCTATAGTCGCTAGTATAGTTACCTCTTTTCCTTTTCAGAAGAATTCGCTTGCTGCTAATACAGCCGTTGAATTGTTAGAAGCTGAACAAGAGAAATTTATATTGGGCGTGACTCCGCCTTATCGTTGCTATGATGTGTCCGATGAAAGCCAACAGCAACAAAAGGCAAGTCAGGCATTAGAATACTTTATTGTTCAAGTGAATAATATTCATCTCAACCAATTGCAACAGACTAGTGAGACGCAATCAGAGAAGACAGAATCAGCTTCATCTAATGAGTCAAACAAACCAGGAACAGAGGTAACGAAGCAGAAGGATAGTTGATGAACTGATTACCGTCACGAATCAGTAAATTAATTTTGAATTTTGCATTTTAGATTGAGCCGTGTTGCAAAATCCCCGACCTCTTAAAAAAGTCGGGGATTTTGTTGTTCACGAATAATTTTAAATGGCTAGATAACAGTTTAACGAACCTTTTCCAATTAAAATCCCCCAAGCAATGTCCATGCCTGGGGGTTGGTACCAAAAGTTTACAACTTTCAGTTGTTGTTTCACAATTTCTGCCTAGTTAATTTCCGGTTCCTGCAAATTTAATCTTTAAGTCGTGGTGTTTTACCGCTAAACTACCAGGTCAAATTTTTGGAGACCCGGACGAGATTTGAACTCATGTCCCACTGACATTAATTCACAGGGGTCGATACAGAACGTGAATTTTTAACTTTAGCTTGGAGCAATAGCCTAAGACTAAATATGAGATTGATTGTGTCGAGGAGTGCCTTTACCCTTTGGCTATCCCTCGGTTTAATTAAATCGAGGGAGTAGGACTCGAACCTACATATTCTCCTATTGACACTGAAACTAAACTTGCGCTCCAAAACTATTTTACCTAAATGTTGAGGGTGAAAACAAGTAGCTAAAGATTGAGCGAGCAACTTGATTCTGTTGAGTAACTTCTAAACTATTTGCCTGTTCTCTAGCAAAAATCACCTCTTGCATAAGCCTATCTACTCGCCGCAGCAATTCATTCTGTCTTGCTTGAGAAATTGCTCCAGAAAACTTGACTGTTCGCCAAGTTCCTTCTGGCACGTCTTCGGAGGACTCTTTTACCTGCGCGGGATGCTCTTTTGTGGCTTCATACAGCACCACAGGTTTAACTATTTTTTTGGTTTTGGTAGTATGTTTCGGTTCAGTAGCAAAACATTCTTGCTGCTGATCGTAAACCCAAGATTCGCTAGTATCTAGAACGGGCAGTGTTGAGATGAACGTTTTAACATCAGCTAACTGCTTTTCTAGAAACAGTAGGTAAGAAACGGGTACTTCTCGTAAAATGGTGGTTCCGTCAACTACTATATCTGCTTTAGCCTGGGCATTAGCCCAATCTTGAGTGGCACATAAGTTAAATAATTCTGCACAAGCTTGCTCAAATTGACTCAGCAAATCTTCTGCTTTCATTTGCAGTGTCTGATTTTCTGGAGGATATACGAAGCCATCTTCAGCTACCGGCTGAAATGTCCGCGAAATCCCTTGAAACATTGCAGTTTTTTGAATCAGATGATATACGCCTGTTTTTGCTTTTGTGGTGTTAGCTTTAACGGTTTGTAAAATCGCAATCACTTGATTGAGTTTCAAAGTTTACTCTCCAATATATGAATTGATTATTGTTCCCCCTATTGTCTGCTTAGTTTTTAGTAGTGTCCACCTAGCAGGTAAGTTTTCCAAAAATGCTAGGCAATTCAATAAGAAATTATTTTGGATTTTGAATTTACTAGTTTTGTAAAAGTGCGGAGTTTACGATTCTTTAATCCAAAATCGAGTGACTAATCTTCTTGTTTCAAGATATCATCATCAATCGACGGCTTCTCATTAATATCTGGATTTTCTGATGTCCAATTATCATTTTTTCCAGGAGATTCAGAAACTATGACAAACTCAGTTTCCTTTCTATGATTATTCCCCCATTCATCTAAAACATCTTTAATCAACACTTCTTGCAACCAAATCTTAGCGACAACAGTTAGAGGTAGCGCCAGAAATAATCCTAAAAATCCAAAGAAAGTCACGAAAAATAGTTGGGCAATTAAGGTTACAGCTGGCAGCAAAGAAACTTGCTGTGCCATCACAATTGGGGTAATAAAACTGCTCTCAACCTGTTGAATAACAACGTACAGAATCAAGACAGCAACAACTTTCCAGGGGTCATCTAATAGTGCGATCGCCATTGCTGGCACTACACTCATCGTTGGGCCAAGGTTGGGAATTAAATTCAAAAATCCTGCCAAAATTGCTAAAGCTAGTGCTGCCTTTATACCCAAAACTGATAAGCCAACTAGACTCATCAGCGCCACTACAAACATGGCGATGAAAGCGCCTGTAATCCATCCACCCAAAGAAACTTCGCATTTATTTAAAATCCCTTCTACCCGCCGCCGATAAAATGAGGGGAAAAGCCGTATAAAGACTTTGCGGTAAGCTAGTGGATCGACTAAGATCATTCCTGTTAAAACCAACACTAGCAAAATCTTGAGGACTACTTCCAAAGAGCCGGATACAAAGGCGAAGGAGTTTCCCAGTACCCGATTGACGAAGGGCTGTGCTTGTTGGATGAGGCTATTGATATCTGGAATGTAAGGAACTAACTCATCAGGAATACGAGTTCTCAGGGCATCAAGCCAAACATTAAAGCGCTCAAACCCTTTAGGAACCTGATTGGTTAGTTCTTGAAACTGCTGTGCAAATGGCGGCACAATTAGCCAGAAAAAACCCACGACGCCGGCCAAAAAGATAGCTACTGCTAGGAGGACGGCGACTCCACGTTTCATCCCAAAGCGTTGGAAGCGTTTCGCTAGCCGATTTAATGTGGTGGCTAACACAACTGCGGCAAACATTAGCAAAAGCACTTCCCGAATTTGCCACAGGATGTATAAAGAAAGAACTATGGCGATTAAGCCGATCCATTGACCGAGGTTCACAGGCTGACTCCCAACGGTTGGCGAGATGCAATTTTCTTGTAATTCAGCTAGGTTAGCTGATTTTAGTAACTTGTGTGTAGATGATTTGAGTTAATTTTGTTTCTGGGCTTGGAATCGCCACAGTAGTGCGATCGCTATTATTACAATCGGCAACAATACTATAATTAGCGCGTTGGTTGCTGTCGCCGGAATTGATAGACTTGGCCCTGCATACTTAATCAATACCGATAACAAAGCCGAGAGTAAAAGCAGTTTCAGAACCAATCCTAGTTGATTTTCCATAAAATTACGGCATACAAATTTTTATGGTACACACGAATCTGCGTTGTACCGCCCAGTTTCTACAATAAACCTACAGATACAATCCTTTCCAACTTTTTCTAGGCAACCTTGCGGAACCCTTTTTTACGTCAAACTCAGCCAGCCAAAAACCTGTTCTACAGTTAGTTCTAATTCGATACCCTCAAGAATGGGTAATTTATCGGTAGCTTCGTATAATTCCACTCGCTGTCCAGGAAAAATCCCCAGCACACTTTCGTCTTCTGGGTTGATTAACCAGCCAAGTTCAGTACCATTGCGCGAACAATGAAATAATTTACTCAACACTCTTTTTAACTTTTGGTCTGGGGAAAGAATCTCAATTGCTCAGTCAGGATGTATTTCAAAGCGATTAACAATTCTGTCAGATGGAGTTTTAGGAATTCTATCCCAGCGAAACACAGACACATCAGGGACGATAGAAGCGCCACCCAAGCTACAGCGCAGTTCTGGGAAAGCCAAAGCAATTTTTTGACTTCTAGCTATGCCGTTAATTGTTTCGCAAAGAGTAGCTTGGAGCAAGCTATGTTCACCTTGAGGCATTGGTTTTTGAGTGATTTCCCTGTTGATAAAATCTGATGCTGGTTCAGTTTCCGGCAGTTTGAGGAACTCGTCTAAAGTTAGTTGGGGTTGAGTTGCGATCGCCATAAGCAAATAGCATAGAGGGGATAGTTTTATTATGGGCGTGCGATCGCCTAACACAGTTCGGTTAAGGCAAGAGACGCGATAAATCGCCTTCTTTACAATAATCAGTCCTTTGTAGAGACGGCGATTTATCGCGTCTTTGTGATATGTAATTTTCGTCAAAAAACAGCTCGGTTAAGCGTAAACGAAACCCAATAAACCCTTTAACTTAAATCCTCAGTTTCCCGCAATTCTTCTAATTCCTCTGGCGTGAGGGGATTATTGCCTGACTTCAGTGCTTCTATCCAGCGTAGCCGTCGCTGCTTCAGTTTCTTTTGTCTTTGAGCGTTTCTCGTTTGTATGCAATAGAATTTGACCTCTCTCCAAACCTCTCTCCTTTTAGGAGAGAGGCTTTGAGTCTTACTCCCCTTCCCTTGTAGGGAAGGGGTTGGGGGTTAGGTCTTTATTGCACTCAACTGAGAACCGCTATATTACTTAACTCATATTCAACCAGCTAAAAACTTATTTAACAGTCAGTTCTAACTAGGTATCAGTGAATCTAGGCAACTGATAAGCTATTGTATATAATTTAACTCGCTACTTGGAAACGCTGTTAGCAGAGTTTTAAGTTTCACACAGAGGCGTAGAGGCACAGAGAGTTTTTAAATTTTGTTGTTCACGAGTATCAAAGACTCTTTAATAATGAAGCTCAAAGACTCATTAAAGGAGTTCAAAGGCTCATTAATGAAGCTCAAATACTCATTAATGGAGTTCAAAGGCTCATTAATGGAGTTCAAATACTCATTAATGAAGCTCAAATACTCATTAATGAAGCTCAAATACTCATTAATGAAGCTCAAATACTCATT
>NZ_JBDNJQ010000226.1:0-10771 GCF_051172895.1 Nostoc sp. CALU 1950
TGTTTTTGTTTATTTGTCAAGTATTTTTTATACCAAATTAGATGAGCTTACCCTGCATCCAATTAGTCATCAATTTGAGCATAACTAATTTGATGAAATTCTCTCAAATTTAGCATGTCATTACTGTCAGTTTCTTGACTGCGACGTGCATAGTGTCTGTTCAAACAAGCCTGATTATAATCGTAAATTTGTACTGCTCCTACCGATAGTTCGTCTTCTTGTGGTCTAGGTTTTTCTTTAAAAGAATTTTCCAAATCTGTCAGAAAATTGGGAATGGATTTTTCAATTTCTGGTGGTAACTCAGCAAGATAAAGAAATGAAACTGCACGTAACAGTGCTGGTTGTTTGCGGTCAATAGCACAGTTGAACAAGATTTTTGAAATCTCAATATCTCTTCCTTGATTTTCTTCTGCATAAAAATTTTTTGCTTCCCGAAAGAAATTTTTCAAATACTTAACTGTTTCACTTGTATAGGCTTTAAATTTTTGCACTTCCAATTCATGCGAAACCTGATTAACTAACTCTTGTGGAGTTAAGGCAATTCTTTTCTCATTTAGTGCAGTTTCAAACTCTTCAACCACTTTTAAAGTAGCAACAGCACTATCTATTTTGATAAAAATCTCTCTGAGATGCGCTTTTAATTTGGGATCTAGATATTCCTCTTCTTTAAGTTTATCTAATACATCACATGCTCGACCGACTACACCTACTTCATAATTTTCTTTATTTTCGACGATTTTGAGCAGAATTGATATAGTTGCAGTAGACAAATGATATTTAGTAAGCTTGTTGGAAAAGTGTAATTGCATCAGCAACAAAACAAAAATTGTCCTTCTTTTAAATTTTTCAAATTTTTTCCATTCATGAGTTTCCCTGGCTAATTTTCGACTTTCTTTTTCTAGTTTTTCTAGGAATTCAAGGAGTTTTATTTCAGTTTCTTTACCCGAACATTCTCCAAGAGCATATTGCAAAGCATATGCTCGCCAAGTTTTGTCATAGTTAACTTCACCATTAGATTGGGTTAATTGCTGAAAAACTTTTTTAAGTAGTATTCTATTCTGTTTTTCATCACCACTCTCTTCGCCATCATCTTCAGACGATGCCTGAATAAATTGAAATATGCGGAAGAAAAATTTCGCAGTTTCGTCATAGTCAGTTTTGAGAAAAATATTCATCAAGAAAGCATAAAAATCTTTACGTGGCTCCCAATCTAAAACTCCTGGTCTTCTGAGCAAATCTTTAATAATCATACTCATTGACTCAGCTGTATCAAACATACTATCCAGTTCATCTGGCTCATATTGTTCGACGAATTCCTTTAAATCATGATTAACTAATTCTGGTTGACGATGAATAATAGAAGTAATTAAAATTGCTCGTTTCCATACTTCAACTCGCTTCCAAACTTTATAGTTACTATCATTGAATAGCCACGAGGAACGGTTTCGCAACTCGGTTAATCGGTGGGCTGCTAAGTGAGTTAAATGAGGTTCGTTAATTGTAAACTTATCCTTACCTTCTAATCTCATAATAAATGGAAGGCGTTCTAGCATTAACCCTGCAATGCGTTTAGCACGCATTTCTGGAGTTTCACCTTCAGGCTCCACAGGCATATTAAGTACCCATTGCTCAATTTCCGCGGTATCTATCGGACGTTCTTTTTCAATAATTTCTAATGCCCATTTACTCAATTTTGACCAAATTTGATTTTTAGAAATATCAGTACCTGGAAAATTTACAGAGCTTTGTAATGATTTACCTATGCTACGAGCTTCGGGCCATCGAATGATATTTAGTTCCAGGCTTTGATGTTCAAGTTGCACATCTGTTGTACCTGGAGGAGAACCTTCAAGAATAAGCAAGGCTGCAAGTACTAGGTGTAGTGGGTTACGTAAAAACTCTCCTTTTTTAGGGTATTTGTAGTGGACATTTTCCAGAAAGTTAACACATTCTTCTAAACTTCTTTTTTCTATATCTGTGTCCTGAGCTAATGATATATATAGTTTTTTAACTAGCTCTTGTTGTTCTTCAGAGGTAAGAGGGCTAAGTTCACAGACAACTTTATTTTTAATTTCATTTAAAAATGAATCTTTGGGAGTACGATATTTGTCCGGACGAGTTGTTAGGATAAAAGCACATTTTTCATACTGAAGTATTAAAGTTTCTAAATCCTTAAGAACTTCATGGCGACGCGTTTCATTTGGTATTTCATCCAACGCATCTAATAGAAAAATTACTTCTCCTCGTTTGCATGCTTGTAGAAAAAACTCCTGATCAAGCCCTGTACCAGAATAGTTATGATAGTCTACTATTGCTGCCAAAATCGGATGCCCAAAGCGCTTAACTGCGTCTTTTGTAGGGGCCTCATTATATTGAATAAGTGGGAATATAATTGGTATTTTGGTTCCGAGGTAGTACGTTGTATTATGTTCTGCATCATACCCTTGTGAATCTGCAATCCATCGAATTAAGAAGGTTTTACCACTTCCAGCAGTTCCTTGCAAAACAATTGGACCTGTCTCGGCTAATTTTGGTAAATCTGCAAGCTTGATATTCACTTTGCTAAGTGAATTTGTGTGATTAAAGATTTTGACTCCCCGATCAACAAATGCATCGCGTGCCGATATCGATGTAGTCGTAATATGTGGTAGTAGCAGCCAAGGAGATATGCTACCGCGATGAATTCTTTGTAGTCGTAAAAAAAGTTTTGCCTCTGTAGTGTAAATCAGCGCTTTTCCGCGTTCAGCTAAACTCAAAAGCTTTTGTTGAGCCGCCTCTGGAATTTTCTTAGTTTCACCTTTTTCCCATCGGCTAACTGTTTTCATCGCAACTCCCAATTGTTCTGCTAATTGTTGTTGCGTTAGCCCTAATTGTTCGCGGATTTTGAGAATTTCAGTATCTTTCATGCGATAAAAATAGCGTAAATATATGGCACATTAGCAAGGTATTTAAAATTACTTTATTGTGAGGCAGATTGTGCTGTTAGTTGTTTTTTTCGATGTTGAATTTTAATTAATTAAGCCCTATTTATTCTACCTTTATTTAGTGCATGGACAGCCACTCACTGTGTTACGAACTATATCCTTCTTGGTTTCAATGGGAAAATTAGCAACCCGGTCTCCAGCTATAATTTCACCAGTATTGCTTAAAACTTTTGTGTGTGGGCAGATAATGTCGAGGTGGTATTGTGTAAACGGTGTCAATCCAAAGCCCCAGTGCAATACCCCATAGTCCGCACCATAAACTTCATTCATTGCGGCATTTCCTGTCCATAATTTGAGTGCTGTGTTGATACCAAATCCGACTTCCCAAATAAACCGATATCTCGAATCTATACTGAATAAACGCTCAAGCGTGAATTTGGCGGATGCAACGGATGGGTGAGTCGCATGTAATTTTCTAATCACGCCGTTTTCAATGGTGGCGACAACCGCATGGTCTTTCAGCACTGATAGTTCATTATAAATACATGCTTGTTCTTCACGCTGACAGAAATGCTTTCCAGAATGCAGAATTGGATAACCCCAAAATGCTACTTGTCCATTGATCCTCAAGTTGCGTTCTGTACTAAATTCTCCGTGGGTCAATGGCAACACGCTCAGTTCTCCAGATGGAACAATTTGCTGCTGACCCCAATCAAGTGAACCCCCTTGTTCAAACCATTCGTATTCATCATCAAAGTGTAAAAAACTGGCTGAAGTTTGGTAACGCATATCAACAATGCTTAAATATTCTGACTGCTCAAGGATGTCGAAGAAGCGGTTAGCAAACATTCTTTGAGCATCAGGATCAGTTCTTTCCATGACATCAAGAAAATGTTTAATTGCTGGTAGCGAAGTTGGAGTGGAATTGACTGCCATAATTGCCAGTTTTCGACAACCAAGTTGGTGCGGCTCTACTGAAGTTATGAAATGTTCTGGACAAATGACCAAAACATGTGCTGGTTCATCAGTTTGCTCAATGACTTCGATGAAATTAACTCCTGTGTAAGTCAAAATCTGACTTGATTTATATGAATTATCTTGCTCAATAACAAAAGCATCAATTAAATTAGCTTCCGTGACAAGATAAAAGTTGCATTCTTGTACAGCACCAAACTGAAGATATTTGTGGGGACGAATCGCTATTTTATTTTTCATTATGTACTTCCTTATGCTTCGTATTTGTTAATTAGGTTAGAATATTTAATTTGTAGTCGATTGTGACAATTTAATTCCAGCAGTCAAAATTAAGATAAGCTAATAAAGTAATTTTCCACCCACCTTTGCACATTAAATGTAGCAAAGAAAACATACTACTCGCATAAATTATTTAATTATTATAATTAATTGATGAATTACTCATAAAAACCTTTTACATATCCTTCTTTTTTCACTGTGCTAAAATCAAGAATAAAAACCAAATGCTCAAACTATGAATTATTCAAAGTTTGAGCTTTATTTGATGACAAAAACCAAACAAATAAACTAAGTGTAAAAACTAAAACTCTGTAAAGCTTTCAGTTCTTACATTCTCCTAAAGTAACAAAATAAAGCTATTTTATTCCTCCTTTATTCGATAGAGTTATTTAGCTCATTTAGAGAAGAAGTAAGGAAGTAAGTACAGGGCAAACCTATTTAAATTACCCTTTCTTCCAACTAACGTTAAGAACTAACGGAAAATTAGCATTTTTCGTTTGGTTTAGTTTCCAAGACTCAAAGCGATCACTTAAACCTTTAGCAAGAAGCAAGGGTTAATGAGATTTTTTTTGAATCTATTGAGAATAGACTGCTTTTATTGACAATTTTTGAAAAACTTTAGGCATCCGCAGCAAAGCGTCAGATTTACCCAACAAGTGCGCCAGTATACTGAGTATTTATGTTTCTTTTGATACGTTTTTTCATTTGGTTATCTTCATGCTGATTATTTAGACAGATCATAGTGCTTGAAACCTTAGTAGAGTTAGAATCCATTTATATGTCCTCTATGTTGTTAGGTAGGAATTGGACAGGCAAATTTCAGTATATCCTAACTAAGTTTAAATTATATAAAATTAGTTAGAAGTTAGTTAATGCAAAGGTAAAGCAGAAAAAGCAACTAACCAAGTTCAGAAGATTATATAAAGTTAGTTACAAAGGCTACTGTTTTGATAAGTATCTGACATATTTAAAAAATTAATACTTGTATGTCTTACCGATCTAGTTCGATTTGAAAAGTAAAAAGGCAAAGGAATTGTTCACTAACCCTTTTGCCCATTCAATATCTTTATTCAGCTTGATGGGCTAATATTTACGTTGTTCTGGGTACAGTGCTTTGATACTCTCGTTTAGCTCCTCCAATTTTTCGCTTGATTGTTTTACCAGTTGCCAGTTTGGTAAAAAATGTTGTGGAAATTAGTTCTGTAGCTGCGGTGCCAGTTCATTAGGTGCTTTTTCCGTAAATGAGAAGAACTGAACCAATTGCGCTGCTCCCAATCGAAGCGGTAAGTGTAACAAACGAGAGGTTAAATATCTGCCGCGCTTGACGCAGATGTTCTTGAAAAACATCTGATTTCATTTTAATATAGAGATCAAAGTGATTGTTATCAGGTAGTGGTCTATTTGGCATAGTATTGATTGAGTAGATAGGGAACTTGAGGAAAAAGGTTGTTTAGCTGCTGCCTAGAAGGTAAGAGAAGCAGACACATAATTTTGTGGAATGATGCGATAAGAAGAGTTAGGAGACTGTTGATTGTTTCTACTAAGTATAAAAACTTATCCGACTAATAAGATTTGTGCTAAAAACCTTAAGCTTATTGAGAACTAAAAATGAAAAATCAAGCTTTTCAAGCACATTTTATTAAAATTAGTAGGTATTTTTAGAATAGTGGAATAAGTTTAAGTAATAATAGAAATTCTTAAAAATTGGCAAGTTTCTACTTAATTCTCCATCGACTGCCTCCTTTTTCATGTTTGATTTTGACTCGACATCCTTAGAGGTTGTTTGAAAAGGGTCAGCTTGAGCCTCAAGTGGAACTCAGGGGTACCATCTCAAATCCCAAAACTCCTATTCTCTCGTAGCAGCTTCTCAGTAGCTAGGGTAGTGAAACACACGCTGGAAGACTTTTCAAACATCCTCTTAAGGGTTCAGCCGGGATACGAATACCGTTGGCGAATTCTTAAAATATCTCAACTGAACGGGTTAGTTCAGTAATGAAACGATTGAGAGCTTTTTGAGCAGTTTTGTATCCTGGGGGTTGCTTACCTAACTTGAGTTCAGACAAAACACGGTCACGTAAAATTTCAAGTTCTGCAACGATTGGCAGACCAACAGACTGTTGTGTGATAACAATATTATATTTTTGATCAAACTTCTTCTCTAATACTCGGTTGAGGTTCGCTTTATGGTAAAGTCCGAGCTAAAATCTCTGATTCTTTCCATGTAAGACTCATTCCATGTAAGACTCAGTAAATTGTTATGTCTTACGATGTGTTCTAAATAGTCAACCCTGGTCAAGCCTAAGCATTCAGAGGCTTAACCAATAGTTTTCCAGGTTTCATCAGTTAATCTCAATGAACGAACTAGACGATAATCTTCATCCTGATAGAAGAATCCAAACTCATCGCGTAGCCACATATAGAGATTACTTTAGGAAATGCTGCTTATGCTACACGCACCGTTTGTTCAGGGACAGGAAGAATTTCTTCAGGGTATAGACACACATACTCGTCTCCACAGCTATTTCTTTTAGTTTATTGATAATTTAAGCAGCTAACTCAGTTTTATCTTTTACTATGTAATACAAGGAAAAGCACATCCCTTTATCCATGTAGTACACTATTAATCTTGTAGTTTTTATGTTAAGCAATATTTCGCCAACGGTATCGATAGCGTAAACTAATGTGTCCACCCAGTTCCACAATAGTCTCATATTTTCCTCGCTTGCTGGAAGTAACAAATTCGCCATGCTGTGTTAACGACAACATTTCAATCAAGCGGAAACTGATGAGCGAAAACAGGGGTGGTAGCTCATGCATGCAGGACGGACTTAAAAAACTATGTTGGGTATTTTCTGTTGACTTTGTAACCAATAATTCATTTTTAACACTTAGATAAATTTTATCTGTATTTGAAGCAGCAAAAGATTTAGTGGAGTTAGAGGGGCACATCTTAAGGGTTCTCCGTAAGTTTGCTTATACTTATGACTCCTAACATTAGCCTGATGTGATAGTTGGCAAACCGATGTACCGCTTACATCAAAACGATTTACACACCAGCAAGGTTTTGAGTATGTCTTCTTATGGTACATAGAATAAATGAGACTGTCAAGCTTTCTGTCTTATGCCTGTCTTATATAAAGTAGACATTAAAAAACAAATTCAGGTAAGCATAAAACAATGTACATGTCCTTGTGATCTAAGCAAAAAAATCAACTATTAAAGTTTTATGTCTTATAATGTCTGATAGTTATGAGACAAAATGTATTGTACATGGTTGCATTGCTGCTCAACCTTGACCTTGATGAGTACCTGTTTGAGTTGACTGGGTAGAAGGAACCCCTCAATGCCCGCTGATATAGCAACTGCCATACTGGTTAGGACAAGTCTTCTATGGATAGCTGTGACAGCAACTCTCTTATGATTTGCTTATGTCCTAAGCTGTCTGACCACTGCTGTACTTCTCGGTATTGGATGACGACTAAAACTAGCCAGTAGTCCCGCTTACTCTTGGTCAACCAAACAGGGTCCATTGACTTTTTCAAGAACCATATGACATCACAAGACAGTTGTTAAAATCATCCATATCAAGATCAAGAGACTTTAACCTATGACGCAAGAATTTGCACTTTTAAAGCGGATATACAATGTTTTCGACCCATTTCGACCCTTACCTGCTGGCGATCCCAAATATGTAGATTGTCAGGCTGTGCGGGGAGATGGCAACATCCTGGTAGAAATAGGTAGAGAGATTTTGTTGTCAGATAGAATGACTTGTCAACTTTATGCGGGTCATCGCGGTGCAGGAAAGTCAACAGAATTGCTGCGGTTGCAAAAATATTTAGATGAGGAAGGCTGCTTTGTGGTTTATTTTGCTGCCGATGAAGCAGATATTGAGCCAGAAGATGCCCAATATACAGATATTCTCTTAGCTTGTACACGACACTTATTAGAAGCGTTAAAAGATAATGCTTCTCCAGCCAGTTTGTTGAAATGGTTAAACAACCGCTGGCAAGATTTAAAAGATTTGGCACTGACGGAAGTATCCCTAGATAAATTAACCATAGAAGCGCAAATCTCCCAATTTGCCAAAATCACAGCAAATTTACGAGCCGAACCTAGCCAACGCCAAAAAATTCGCGAGCGAGTCAACCCCCATACAATAACTTTAATTGAAGCGTTAAATGATTTTATTAAAGATGCAAAAAATCACTTACCTTCAGGATATTCTCAACTAGTATTAATTGCTGACAACTTAGATCGGATTGTCCCTATCACTCAAGAAGATGGACGTAGCAATCATGAGCATATTTTTCTAGACCGCAGCGAACAACTCCAGGCTTTAGATTGCCATCTAGTTTACACCGTACCTATTTCTTTACTTTATTCGAATCGAGCAGTAGATATAGCAAATATCTATGGAAATGCTCAGGTATTGCCAATGATTATGGTGCAAACTCCTGAAAATCAAAGCTACCAAAAGGGAATAAATAAAGTTATGGAAGTCCTGCAAAAACGGCTGATTTCTATAGATACTAGCTTATCTATTGTGGATATGTTTGAGCAAAGGGAGGCGTTAGAGCAACTATGCCTGATGAGTGGTGGTCATGTGCGAAATTTGTTATTATTAATGAAGGAAGCAATTAAATACACTAACGCCAAAACGATTAGTAATAGAGCCTTACAGCGGTCAATTAGCGAGTTGCGAAATACTTATAGAAATACTGTCTTTGCTAATGAATGGGAGGCACTGGCTAAAGTATATCATTCTAAACAGATAGAAAATGAACCACTGTATCGAGGATTATTATTTAATCGTTGTATTTTAGAATACCGTTATTTAGATAATCAGGGAAATAGCAAAGTTTGGTATGATATTCATCCTCTCATTAAAGGAATTAAAGAATTCCAAGATATTTACAATCTCTTGTACCCATCCGAAGATAAGTAACTGTGTCATCACCCGCTAAGAGTTAGTATTATCTGACTACAATTATGGTATTAAAACTGACTAATTGGGATAATAATTTCGCAGTAAAGGGAGACGAGGAATACCAAGCCTTAGTCCGTACTCTTAACTTTATAGAAGGTTTTGGCTTATTATTTGTCCGTTGTTCTCCAGCCGAAGGTGAGCGGATAATTACCAAAGTGAAGGAAGATATTAAGGATAAAAGTATAGAAGTTTTACGATTAGATAAATCTGTTAACAATTTATACGAAATAATTGAGAAATTAAATAATAAAGAAAGCATAAACTTTTTATTTGTTACAGGGTTACATTCTTCATTTTATGAATATGAAGAATGTAAAATCTTGAATGGTTGGAATAGTAAGGATATTTATTCATATAGTTGGAAGGGTGTGCCACCTGTTCTAATTAACCTCAATCAGCAGAGGGAAAGTTTTAGAGATAACTTTAATATTTGTTTTGTGTTTTTACTACCTCAATTTGCTATTAAGTATTTTATCCAACGCGCTCCTGACTTTTTTGATTGGCGTTCTGGAATGTTTGAATTTCCCATAGATCCAGAAACTCTAAAGCAAGAAACATCACGGATATTCCCGGCAGGAGACTATGAAAAATATACTACTTTAACAGCAGAAGAAAGGAATAGAGAAATAATAACAATTCAAGAACTAATTGTAGAAGACCATCAAACAGTTAGTCTCAAAAGTAAATTAATGTTGGAACTGGGAAATTTACATTTTATTGAGCAAGATTATAAAGGAGCAATTTACGCTTATAATGAAGCGATAAAAATTAAAAATACTTTTTGCGAAGCTTGGCATAATCGGGGCAGTGCATTATTAATTTTAGGACAGTATGAAGAAGCGCTCGCATCCTTCGACCATGCACTTAAAATTCAACCTGATTTCGACGAATCTTGGGACAATAGGGGCACTATATTATTAATTTTAGGACGATATGAAGAAGCGATTGCCTCATATGACCAGGCGCTGAAAATTCAACCTGATGATTACGAACTCTGGAATAATAGGGGCAATGCACTGTTTAATTTAGGACGGTATGAGAAAGCAATTGCATCCTATGACCAAGCACTGAAAATTCAACCTGATAAATACGAAGCTTGGAACAATCGGGGCATTGCACTGTTTAATTTAGAACAGTATAAAAAAGCGATTGCCTCTTATGATCAAGCGCTGAAAATTCAACCTGATGATTACGAACTCTGGAATAATAGGGGTAATGCGCTGTTTAATTTAGGACGGTATGAGAAAGCAATTGCATCCTATGACCAAGCACTGAGAATTCAACCCGATAAATACGAAGCTTGGAACAATCGGGGCAATGCACTGTTTAATTTAGAACAGTATGAAGAAACGGTCGCATCCTTCGACCAAGTACTGAGAATTCAACCTGATAATTACAAAGTTTGGAACAATCGGGGCAATGCACTGTTTAATTTAGAACAGTATAAAGAAGCAGTCGCATCCTATGACCAAGCACTGAGAATTCAACCTGATAATCATGAAGCTTGGAACAATCGGGGCAATGCACTGTTTAATTTAGAACAGTATAAAGAAGCGGTCGCATCCTTCGACCAAGCGCTGAAAATTCAACCTGATAATCATGA
>NZ_JBDNJQ010000227.1:0-10714 GCF_051172895.1 Nostoc sp. CALU 1950
CGTGCTACTAAGAGAAGTAGCACGCCTTTTTTTAGAATATTTATTTAGGAAAATTTTTCAAGGTTGCTTATGGTTTTGATAGCTGACAACAGCTTCCCTGAGATTACTTTGGTGTTCTGAAAGAAGCCGATCACCTTCGTCTTTTTCTAAACCAGTCCAGTGCATTAATAGCGCTAGCTTCACCCATTTACCACTGCGTTCTAGTAAAAAACCAGAAGCTTCCCGACTTAAACCTGTGAGGTCTTGCAAAATTCGCAAAGCGCGATCGCGTAACTTTTGATTTGTTACCGCTACATCCACCATCCGATTGCCATAAACTTTGCCTAGTTTGACCATTACCCCGGTAGAAAGAATATTTAAAGCTAACTTTGTAGCTGTACCAGCTTTCAGACGAGTTGAGCCAGCAATGATTTCTGGCCCTGTCAATAGCCGAATGTCAATATCGGCATCAAAGCTAACTTGTTCAGCCGGAACACAGGCGATAAAAATAGTAATGGCTCCTCGCTGACGAGCAGCATGAAGCGCACCGTGGACATAAGGCGTTGTCCCACCAGCGGTAATGCCGACTACGACATCTAACTGGGTAATATGTCGCCCAGCGATCGCAGCCTCACCATCTTCGATACTGTCTTCTAAATCTTCGGAACTACGTACCAGCGCCCCAGCACCACCAGCAATAATCCCCTGTACCAACTCTGGGGGTGTACAAAAAGTAGGTGGACACTCAGCAGCATCTAACACCCCTAACCTGCCACTTGTCCCCGCACCTATATAAAATAGGCGTCCTCCGTGGCGCAAACGCTCTGCGGTGCGCTCAATTGCTTCAGCCAACTGAATTTTCGCCGCTGCAACTGCTGCGACTGCCTTTTGGTCTTCGTTATTAAACAACTCCACTAATTCCAGAGAACTGAGTTGGTCTAAGTTTAGACTGTTAGGATTTACCAGCTCGGTTAAAAGATGCCCACGTTCCTGCAAGTTTGTCATTTGTCCTCTGTCATTTGTCATTTGTCCTACAGTAAGCCGCCTATGTCTATTGTCATTAGTCAATTAGCGACCAATGACCAATGACCAATGACCAATGACTAATGACTAATGACTAATTACAGCAATCCTTCCAATTTGCGACGCATCTTTTCTAGTTCAGAATCAGACAATTCTGGTTCTTCTAGTGGCTGTTGATTGAGAGGGAAGGTGTCTTCAACAGTATCCTCCTTCTGGGCGTCTGCTTGCCAGTCAGTTTCTTCGACATTCAGTTCTGGGGGAGTGACAACTAAATTGCTGTTTTCTGGGATGATTTCCCATTCATATCCAGCACTTTCGCAAAATTCCTTGATTTCCTCAGCATCGATTGGCTCTGGTGTCGGTGCGGGAAAATCCTGAGCTTCCAGCATCAGAGCAAAGCGCGTGGCGTCGTCTTCTGACTCGAACATCAGAATTTTATTGCGATTGCCTTCTCGAATCGTGTGAATCCCCTCATTTTCCGTTCGAGCATTAAAAATTAACACAAAAACACGCATTGGTGTAATCATCTGTCTTTTTTAAGGTCTATTTATATTAAAGTTCTAGGTTGTGACTCAGCGAAAGTCAAAGGAACAATTTTCACTCTATTGAGATCAGATTTTCCTGAAAACGCCAATATTATTAAGCATAAGTATTGAATCAAGCAAATACCGTAACTTAACTAATGAGGTCTTGGGTTTAGTTGGCGTATCCTGGAAATGGCATACTGAATCAATGTGCCAGTTAATGCTTGTGTGTGCCAGCGACATCTGGCAATTAATACAGTGAAAGCAAATGACTAAAACTCCCAATCAAGATATTCTCTCCCCGTCCCCTATCCGCAAGCGTCTGTGGTTGCTGGTGTTGAGTCGGGGTAGCATTACTTTGGGCGGACTTTTACTGTTAGGAGTTATCATCGGTATTTGGCGGTTGTGGACTTTTGTCCAAACAGAATTAACGCCTTTGGCACAACAAAGTCTCACGACTACACTCAACCGTCCGGTAAAACTGGGAAGAGTCACACAATTTTCGTTGACGGGAGTGCAGTTTGGGGCTTCAGCTATCCCAGCCACACCCACAGATTCAGATCGGGCCGCAGTCGAAGCTGTGGAGGTGGGTTTTGACCTGCCACAACTAATTTTTAACCGCCACTTAAAGCTAGATGTTACCTTAGTCAATCCAGATATTTACATTGACCAAGATGACCAAGGGCGCTGGGTTTCCACTAATTTAGCGCCGTCAGGTGAAGGCGGCGCAATTAAAACTGATTTGGACAATTTGCGGTTTCGCAATGCCAAGCTGGCGTTGATGCCGCAGGAGAGGGCAGAGGAAGTAGGGGGCGGGGGACAGGGGGCAGGGGGAGCAGAGGGAGCAACATCCCCCTCATCTCCCATAACATTTTCTCAACTGAATGGATCTGCCCAACTTTTAGCAAATAACCAGTTGATCCGGTTTGAAGTGGGGGGTCAGGCAGATAGTGGTGGTAATATTTCGATTCAGGGTGAGACGCGTTCTAAGGTGCTAGCGGGCAACTTTCAGTTGCGATCGCAAGATTTGCTGGCTGCGGATATTACTCGACTAATTAAGTTACCAGTGAACTTACTGACTGGTCGAGCCAATGGCGACTTGTTAGTTCGGTTGATGCCAGGACAGGATACTTTATTGTATGGCAGTGCGACTGTGCAAGGGGTAACACTTCAAATACCCAAAGTCCCGCAACTGTTGAGCAATAGTCAAGGAAATCTCCGCTTTCAGGGAACGGAGTTGCAGTTAGATAATATTACTACCAACTACGGTAAAATTCCCCTAGTGGCTACGGGAATCATCGACACTCAAGCAGGCTTTAAGTTGGCAGGGCGCGTAAATGCGGTGAGTTTGGCTAATGCCCAAGAGACTCTCAAGGTAAAACTACCTGTGCTGATCGCTGGACAAGTACAAGCAGACTTGCAGATTACCGGATCAATTAAAGAACCAATTCTCTCAGGTACAGTTGCCACAATTCAAACTGCCCGGATTGATAAAGTTGATTTTAATAGCATCAGTAGTAAGTTTGAGCTTGTTACTAGTTCCTCTTTAATTACCCTAAAAGATATTCAAGGTAAAGCCAAAGTTGGTGGTGAGATCACGGGCGCTGGTAAAATTCAACTTGGTGAAACCCCGCGACTGGATTTAAATTTTGCTGCCAAGAATGTTCCAGGGGATGCGATCGCAAAAGTTTATGAAACAACACCCACATTCCAAATCGGCAATGTCTCAGCTACAGCCCAACTAACCGGCGCTCCTACCGATGTCCAAACTGTGGTAAGATTCCAAGCTCCTAACGGAACTTACCCTGGAACTGGCGAAGTTGCGATCGCTCCAAATCGCACCGTCTCTTTCCGCAATGTGGCTCTGAATGTAAGTGGTGGTAAAGTACGGGCAACTGGTAGTTATGCCAATGATCGTTGGCAAGCTGTGGCTGTTGCCTCTGGGGTAAAATTGGAACCCTTTGTAGACAAAAGTCAACTACAAAATGTCTCGTTGGCGGGAGCACAGTTTAATGGTCGTCTCATCCTCTCAGGCAGCACAGCACCATTTGAAATTGCCACGATTCGCAGTGATGGTGCAGGAGTTCAAATTGGTGGCGGCACGGTTGCAGTTTCTAATGTCCAACTACAAGATCAAGGCTTCTCTGCTCAACTTATAGCTAATGGTGTGCGGTTGGGGCGGATATTGAAACAGTCTCCCCCAGCTTTAAATAATCCATTGGCGGGTACGTTTCAAATCGCAGGCAACAGAGATAATTTCAGTCTGAAAACCCTGCGTGGCACTGGGGAAGGCCGCCTTACTATTGGTCGTGGTACGGTTACAGCCAATAATATCCAAGTGGGTAATGGTGTATATCAGGCGCAAGTTCAGGCTAAAAATGTGCCTGTGCAGCAGTTGGCAACATTACCAAAGCAGTTCCAAGGGGCGTTGACTGGTCAGTTCAACGTAGCGGGTTCTGTTGAGTCGTTTCAACCGCAAACTATTCAAGCCAGCGGTCAGGCGCGGATCAATGTTGCGGGTGGAACTATTACAGCCAATAATATCCAAGTCGGTAATGGTGTATATCAAGCGCAAGTTCAGGCTAAGAATGTACCTGTGCGGCAATTGGCAGCAGTACCACCACAGTTCCGAGGGAAGTTAACTGGTCAAATAAACGTGGCGGGTTCTGTTGAATCGTTCCAACCACAAACTATCCAAGCTGTAGGTCAAGCGCGAGTGGATGTTGCAGGTGGAACTATTACAGCCTCTAATATCCAGGTCGGTAATGGTGTATATCAGGCACAAGTTCAAGCAAATAATGTACCGTTGCAGCAGTTGGCAGCAGTACCCCCGCAGTTCCGGGGAGCCTTAACTGGTCAAGCAAACGTGGCGGGTTCTATTGAATCGTTCCAACCACAAACCATCCAAGCTAGCGGTCAAGGACGGTTGGATGTTGCAGGTGGAACGATCGCAGCTTCTAATATCCAATTGGCTAATGGTCGCTATCAAGCTGTAGTTGATGCTTCCGGTGTGGAATTAAATCGGTTAAATCAGCAATTGCGGGGTCAATTTGGCGGTCAGTTACAATTAGCTGGCACGCTAGGATCATCCAAGTTAGCTGATGTGCGTGCTGCTGGACAGGTGCAATTATCCCAAGGTATCCCTGGACTTGAACAACCTCTGACGGCTGCGATCGCTTGGAGTGGTGAAAGGCTGACCATTGAGCGAGCAACTGCTCCCGGTTTAAGTGTTACTGGTAACATATTAGCCAATGCTAAGGGAGCGGGCATACCGGAAATTACTGCATTAAATCTCAACGTCCAAGCAGAGAATTACAACTTAAAACAGTTACCAATCAATCTTCCTAATCAGGTTGCTGTGGCGGGAAGAGTTGATTTTAATGGTCAAATCACTGGTAAGCTGCCCTTGCCAAATGTAGTAGGGCAAATTAATTTACGAGATTTAGTTGTTCAAGATATTGCTTTTGAGCCGTTGTTGACTGGAAACATCGATTCAGCACAGGGACGCGGTTTAAATTTGAACTTGGCAGGAAATAGCGATCGCCTGGCCTTTAATTTAGATGCCAATAATCGCCCGAAATCCTTCTTAGTAAAATGGCAGCAAGCATCAGCTACAGGTAATGTTCAAGGGAATGATTGGGCGCTCAAAGTTGCCAATTTCCCCTTACAAATATTGAATTTGAGTCCGCCGCCAATTACTCGCCTGGGTACTGGTAAGATAGCTGGATTGTTAACTGGGGATTTGCTGTTTAATCAGCAGACATTGGCAACAACGGGGAATTTTGCGATCGCTAATCCGCAAATTGGTCGAGTTAAAGGCGATCGAATAGCTGCTCAATTCCGCTACGGTGATGGGAAAGGCACACTCACCAACAGCGAATTTGTCAAAGGCAAAAGCCGCTACGCCCTTGTCGGTACTTTTGCCCAAAGCCCTAAAGGGCCTCAACTACAAGGGAAACTGAACGTCAACCAGGGAGAGATCCAAGATGTTTTATCTGTAGCGCAGATATTTGATTTACAAAATTTGCCAGGTGGTTCAGCAGAAATCTACGGTACAGCAGCCGATCTAAGCACCACCTCCCAAGGAGCGCCAAATCAACCCTTATTAACCCAAATCCAGCGGTTTTCTGAAATTGAAGCTTTGGTAGCAGAACAGGAAGAACAGCGACTTAATTCCACTCCAATACCGGATTTGGCAGACTTAAAGGGGACTTTCAACGGGGAAGTGGCTGTAAATACAGCTACAGCCAATGGATTATCAGTGGATTTTAATTTGAATGGACAAAACTTTGCCTGGGGTAAAAAGGAAGAAAAAAATCGTTTTTATACTGCCGACAAAGTGATTGCCGAAGGCAACTTTGAAAATGGTGTTTTAAGTTTGCGACCATTACGGCTCGAATCTGAAAACAGGCTGATTGCCTTCACGGGTAACGTTGGCGGTGATGAACAATCTGGCCAGTTGCGGGTGAATAATTTTCCCGTACAACTATTGAATAATGTTGTCAAACTACCAGTTGGAATCACAGGAAATCTTAACGGTACAGCAGCTTTAGCAGGCAGCATTGCTAATCCCCAAGCTAGAGGGGAATTGCAAATTACAGAAGGAATACTAAATCAGAGCAAAATAGAGTCAGCGATCGCAAGTTTCAGCTATGCCAACGGACGCTTAAATTTTGGTAGTACTGTAGCCGTTGCCGGGCCAAAACCTGTTGATATTACTGGCAGCATCCCTTATAAATTGCCTTTTGCCTCCGTCGCACCAGACAGTGAGCAAATCAGTTTGGATATGAAGCTGGAAAACGAGGGATTGGCACTGTTAAACGCATTAACTAATCAAGTGGTATTTGAGAAAGGTGAAGGAGAAATAGACCTCAAGGTGCGCGGAACATTGCAAAAACCCGAAGTAGATGGAATTGCTACTA
Organism: Nostoc sp. CALU 1950; assembly: GCF_051172895.1. Classification (NCBI taxonomy): domain Bacteria; kingdom Bacillati; phylum Cyanobacteriota; class Cyanophyceae; order Nostocales; family Nostocaceae; genus Nostoc; species Nostoc sp. CALU 1950. Next base: position 6,449 of record NZ_JBDNJQ010000227.1, read on the forward strand.
TTAGTAATGCTACTTTTTCAGCCCAGGCTTTGCCAGGTAAACTCAGACGTGTCACAGGTAGAGTACTGTTTAATTTTGACCGCATCTTAGTAGAAAATCTTGAAGGTAGATTTAGCCGTGGGAAAGTAGAAGCTGCTGGGGAAATTCCCATCTTCAACAATGAGAACTCGACTATCAACAATCCCCTGACTGTTAATCTCGATCAACTTACGTTGAATCTCAAGGCACTTTACCAAGGAGGTGCTAGCGGCAATTTGCAGATTACTGGTTCTGCCCTTAGCCCAGTAATTGGCGGTAAAGTAAACTTATTTGATGGTCAGGTATTGCTGGCAGAATCTACTGACGCGACTTCATCTGCAAATGATAATGGTCTTGGTGTATCACCCACAAAAGAGAATAAGCAGAGTAAAGCTGAAATTGGGAATGGAATGGGAAATACTATTGCCAGATTTAATAATCTAGATTTAGAACTAGGCAAAAACGTCCAAATTACCCGCCCCCCTATTCTCAACTTCCGCGCCACTGGTAATCTCATAGTTAACGGCTTAATCAATCAGCCAATACCCGATGGCACTATCCAGTTAGAAAAAGGTGGCGTAAATTTATTTACTACCCAATTTAATCTTGCTCGTGGCTATAAGCATACCGCAACATTTAGTCCCTCTCAACCCCGCGACCCCAACTTAGATATTCGGCTATTTGCCAAAGTACTAGACGTAACTCAAAGTAATGATTTCAGCCGGATAAATACCACAGGTTTATCATCCTTAGAAAGTGTTCGAGTCGAAGCCACTATCAACGGTTTAGCTAGCAAACTGAATGAAAATTTAGAACTAACAAGTAGTCCGTCACGTAGTCAAACCGAAATTGTTGCTCTTTTAGGAGGTGGATTTGTAGACACCCAAGGACGTGCTGACAGTACTTTAGGTCTAATTAACATTGCAGGCTCGGCTGTGTTCAACAATTTTCAGTCAGCTTTTAACCAGATTGGCAGTACATTTGGTTTAAGTGAGTTACGGATATTTCCTACCGTGATTTCTGAGAATCCAGAAGCGGGAAGGAGCAATTCAACTTTAGAATTAGCAGCAGAGGCTGGGGTTGACATTACTTCTAAAATATCCGTTTCCAGTATAAAAATACTAACAACAAATGACCCCTTCCAATGGGGTGTTAATTACCGCATAAACGACGAATTCCGTGTGCGTGCTTCCACTAATTTAACCGATGATAGTCGTGCAGTAGTGGAGTATCAAACGCGGTTTTAAATAACAAAGAATTGAAAGGGCGTAGGCATCGCTTTACCATTATCCAAAATTCATATCCTTGTTATTCCCTTTTCTCCTTGCTTCTCCATAGCTTGTCTTACCAAGCTTGATTTTGTGCAGTTTAAATATCAAATTGTAATATTTTCTCCCTCCTGTTGATTAATAACTAATCGCAAAATTGATAACCCTAAAATTATCAAAAATAGCACTAGCCCAATTGTGCAAGCGTAGCTAATTTCCAAATTGTTGAAGGCTTGCTCATATAGATAATAAACAATCGTTTTCGAGCTACTGAGTGGCCCCCCTTGGGTCATAATGTATACCTCTTCAAATACTTTGGTTGCAGAAATAGCCGAAATTACCGCCACTAGTGCTAGATACGGTTTCATTAAAGGTATGGTAATATCCCAATGTTTGCTGATCCCATCCGAGCCATCAATTGCAGCGGCTTCGTACACATCAGTGGGAATTGATTGCAACCCCGCTAAATAAATCACCATGTAGTAGCCTAGTCCCTTCCACACGGTGACAGCCATAACGCTGGCAAGAGAAATTGGTACAATACCAAAAATTTTGTCTGGGCTAGTCAGCCAAGGAATACCTTCTGGAAAAATACCTAAAGCTTTAAATAACTGATTAAGTAATCCGTTTTCTGCGTACAGCCATTTCCAAGCTATTCCCGCAACCACCATTGAAATTACCACTGGAGTGTAATATGCAGATCTAAACCAATTCATCCCTCGCAGTTTTTGATTTACCAATATTGCCAGTACTAAGGGAGCAATTACTAAAATTGGTACTACACCAACAAGATATAGAAAAGTGTTTTCCAAGGTTTTCCAAAAAACCGCATCTTTCCAAAGCTTGAGAAAGTTTGCGAAACCTATCCATTCTGGCGGCTGGGCAATATCTTCATAGCTAGTAAAACTGAGGTAAAACGCTTGCAGTGCAGGCCAAAAAACAGTTAAACCCAAAAGAACCAAAGCGGGTAGTAAAAATAAATAAGGAGTTAGTCTCTGTTTGATGAATATCCAATTTTTAGGCATCAATTGATTCATATAAATTCTAATAGTTGTTTTCACTTTGTCAGAATCCTTAAGAAAAAGAATTTGGGGATATGAGTAGATTTAAGCTTCAATATTTTAAGAGCATATATTTACGTAGCGCTTCGCGCTTGCCATTGGCATCGCTAATTAATAACTCGGAGATCAACTGCAATGGAAACTCAGCACAACTCGTCGTCAATTGAACATCAAAATGTCCCCATAAACCACCGTGGACTACATGACTTTTTATATAGTTCCGATGAGGAACACACCGCCATTGAGGTGAGTATAACCCCTGAACTGGCAAACAATGGTACTGAAATCATTGATCTTGAGGCTTGGAGTGCAGCTGCTCAGAACGCTAAAGTTGCAGGTGTTTACGCAGTATTGGACGCAGAACGCTGTACACAGCACATTGGCTATTCTCGGAATGTATTGCTTTCTCTAAACGGTCATGTCATTAAAAATGGTAAGCAAAAGTGTGCTTTTGTCCGTATGCAAGCATTCAAGTTCCCCAAGCGTCAAGAAATGGAAGATTTGCGAGATGCGTGGATAGCAGAACTCGAAAGTACGCCACCTGGTAACGCAGCTGATCGCGGAATGTGGGCTAGCACGGTAGGCGAAGCTGCAAAAGCGGTAATGTCAGAGGCGGAACGCCAAGCTTATGAGGAGAAAAAGCTAAAACTGCGGAAAGCAATGGCTGACACAACTCTCTCTAAAGAGTCAGAAACAATAGATGCCAGTGAAGCCGAACGTCAGCATCAACTTGAAGCTGCTGTGACAAATGATGACTGGAGTGTAATTATCGACGCACAGACACAAGAAACCAAGTCTTAGGATGAGTGTTAAGCCCTCTGCTTATTTCCCCACTTGGATACCCTCATATCTTTACAGAATAGAGTATCCAAGTATTTAGATTTTGCTAGCTTGGCAGATTTTAAACAGCAGAAATGGCACAAACCTGTAATCCGACAGGCGTGTGAATAATCACAGATTCCACACCAAATACTTGTGCGATCGCATTTGGTGTCAGGACTTGTTCCGGTGTACCAACTTCCCAAATATGACCCTGTTTTAATAATGCAATACGGGAACTATACCGCGCTGCCAAATTCAGTTCGTGTAAAACTGTAACAATAGTTAATTCCTGCTGCTGATTCAGTCCTTTGAGTAGTTCCAATAGTTGCAACTGATAGTTAATATCTAAAAAAGTTGTCGGTTCATCTAATAGTAAAACTTTTGGCTCTTGCGCTAGTGCTAGAGCTAAAAAAGCCCGTTGCCTTTCACCGCCTGATAGTTGTTCGACTAAGCGATCGCTCAGTTTTTCTAGTTGTGTCTTTTTAATTGCAGTTTCAACTTTGAGCCAATCTTCAGCGTTTAGTTCCCATTGCCACCAAGGTTGATGCGGCGTGCGTCCTAAACTTACTAATTGTCGCACTGTTAACCCAACGGGAACCGTTTGTTGTTGCGGTAATAATGCCAGTTTCTGTGAAACTAGATTTGGGGGTTGAGAGTGAATTGCTTTACCATCAAGTAGCACTGTTCCATGTTGTGGTGAGAGAATACGACTCACCAATTTGAGTAAAGTAGATTTACCTGAGCCATTCGCACCAACTAAACTCAACCATTCTCCTGTTTGCAGAGTGAGGCTAATATCTTGGACAATTGGTACTGTGGTATAACCGCCTGTGAGATTTTGCAGTTCGAGTGGCATTTCAGAATTTTAGAGAGGCGTTTTTGACACAGAACAAGTTAATGAACTTTAAAAAAGAGTAGCTGTATTAAAAAAGATTGTCGGTTGTCATGATGAACATGATGAATTATGGGACAAATTCAGAGAAACAGGGACTTCAAGTAAACACTAATTATACAAAAAGCCTCTCTAAACTTTATTTAGAGAGGCTTTTTGCTTGAAAGATAGAACCTGGCATCGAGCTATTTTTGCGTAGGGCTAC
>NZ_JBDNJQ010000228.1:0-10288 GCF_051172895.1 Nostoc sp. CALU 1950
CACAAAAACTGCATGAGCAAAAACCGCCTAAAAACCCACAAAGTCAACAGCCTAGGCAGAGCCTCTAACTCTGTCCGCAGGGCATCTGTCCAACCATGTAGCGCATGTTTGGAAGCCGAATAAGTTGACTGAACCGCCACCGCTCGATCGCCCAGAAAGCTGCCAACATTGATTAACGCCCCACTGCTGCCGCTTTTGCGCTGTTTGAAGTGGTTTACAGCAGCACGGGAGCCATACACAACGCCCCAAAAGTTCGTGTCAAACATCCGCTTCATATCGGGGATTGAAACATCCATACAGCGACCAAAGATCGATACACCTGCATTGTTAACCCAGGTATCAAAACCGCCAAATTCAGCGATCGCTTTTTCGGCAATGTGATTCACATCTTCTTCTTGCCCGACATCAGCTACGACATAGATCGCCTGTCCACCTTTGCCACGAATTTCATCAACCAGTTGACGAAGAGCATCTTCATTTCGTGCTGCCAGGACAAGCTTTGCACCCTGTTTTGCTGCCATTCTAGCGGTTACTAAACCAATGCCACTAGAAGCACCTGTAATGACAACAACTTGGTTTCGGAGAGGTTTTAGGGAAATAGCCATGACTTTTAATTCAAACAAGGTTTTTGTAGAAGCATCTGCAATGAAACTGATAGAAATTGGCATCACAGCAAAGCGCTATGGAAGAACGGGCTGACCGCCAGTAACGGGAATCACCGCGCCTGAAACGTAACTGGCTTCGGAAGAAGCTAGCAGCACGTATATTGGTGCAAGTTCGGCTGGCTGTGCGGGGCGCTTCATTGGGTACTGCTGCCCGAACTGTGTCACCTGTTCGTTTGGCATAGTCGCCGGGATTAACGGTGTCCACACAGGGCCCGGCGCGACAGCGTTAACTCGGATGCCCTTTTCGGCTAGTAACTGCGCCAACCCACCAGTGAAGTTGACGATCGCTGCCTTGGTTGCCGAATACGCCAGTAGCTTCGGCTTCGGTTCGGCTGCATTGATGGAAGCAGTATTGATGATGGCGCTACCTGGTTCCATCTGCGGCACTGCGGCTTTGCACAGGTAGAACATCGCGTAGATGTTGGTCTTGAAAGTGCGATCGAACTCCTCTGACGAAATCTCATCAAGGCTTTCTCGCGTCATCTGGAAAGCGGCATTGTTAACAAGAATATCGATTTTGCCGAACTCACTCCGCGCCCGCTCAATAATCTCTTGACATTGCGCTTCTTGCTGGATATCGCCTGCAACAGCGACGCACTTACGCCCCTCTTTTTCGACGATGCGAACGGTTTCCTCTGCATCCGGTTCTTCGTTTAAATAAGCAATTAGCACATCAGCACCTTCGCGGGCGAAGGCAAGCGCTACTGCTCGACCAATGCCAGAATCGCCACCTGTGATAATAGCCGCTTTACCTTGCAGTTTTCCAGAACCAGAATAAGAATTTTCGCCATAATCTGGCTTCGGGTTCATCTGTGACTCTAGTCCTGGCACTTCTTGTTGTTGTTCAGGAAACGGCGGCTTTGGTTGTTGTTCTTGTAGGTTCTGTGAAATCATTAACTCTCCTTTGAACTGGGTTTTGAATAAAAAAAGCTAAATCAAGTAAGGCTGCTTTTGTTCAAGCGCCTGATGCAGCATTTGCTGTACTGATTATCCTTTTGTTGTTCGATATCTTTCTTCTTTATAGTTACTAAGTAACTGTATATTACTTGACCTAACTTCTACCTGTAGGCTGAGATTAATTCTGATCTCCTGTGTGTTCATAAACACAAATATATTTAAATAAATTGGAAGTTATCTTTAAGCGAATTTAGATTAATGCTTAATAATATACGCAAATCTTGAGAATTAGATAACCCTGCGGTGGCGTAAATCTGCCTGAGTTGGTGTAGCAATGTATGGTAAGCATCACTGACTACCCGTTGTTTTGTAGCTTCATCAAATTCTGAAGAGTTAGCAACAGCTATTGGTAGCCAGAATGCTCTTAGTGCTAGCAATATCATTTCCGTAGTATTTCTAACACTACTAGCAGCAATATAATCGAACCAATCAAAATCCAAATTGGGATGCTCCCCTTCACTTCCTCTGTTTAGGTGCGTTAGCCTGCGGCGTAACACACCCTACTGAAAATTAGTATGTATCGTATTTCTTTTGGCGTTTAACGGGATTCATCCACATTTCTAATCGGCTAAACACCTGTGAAGAAAGTAATGTCAAACACAAATAAACCACCGCTACACCCGCATAAATTTCAAAGGCGCGATAGTTGTCAGCGACAATTAACTGTCCTTTGCGGAACAATTCTTCAAATCCAATTACCGCAACTAAGCTAGTATCTTTCAACAAACTGATAAACTCATTACCTAAAGGTGGAATCATCCGCCGGAAAGCTTGGGGAAAAATTACATAACTCATGGTTTGCACAGAACTCAAACCTAATGATTGTGCTGCTTCTGCTTGTCCTGTTTCAATCGATTGAATCCCAGCACGCACAACTTCGGCAATATATGCAGCGCTATTCAAACTTAAAGCAATTACTCCAGCAGTGAGGCGATCAAAAGTAAATGTCAAACCAAGTTCTTGCAAAATTGCTGGTAAGCCAAAGTAAATCATAAAAATTTGCACCAGCAAAGGCGTTCCCCGAAAAAAATCTACATACGTCCTCGCTATCCAACGCATAGGTGCGATACGAGAAAGGCGTGTAATACCAATCAGCGAACCGCCAATTAAACCAAACACTACAGAAAGTATCGTCAATTGCAATGTTACCAATGCACCCTGCAATAGACTTGGCAAAGCCTGTAAAATCACGCTAATCGAAGTAAATATGTTAGATGCGTTAGTGTTAGTTTGATTCTCAAATGGTGATTTATCTGGTAATGATGGCGGTTCGATTTGAAACCATTTTTGGTAAATTTGGGCATAAGTGCCATTTTTCAGCACCCTATCCAAACCATCATTTATCAATGCCAAATTCGGCGAATTTTTAGCCGTAGCAATTCCATAAAACTCCTCTGTCAGTAATTCCTCTACTACTTTAATTCCCTTGAGATTGCCCGTCTTAATAGCATATAAAGTAACAGGTGCATCATTAATTACCGCATCCACATTACCATTGGACAATTCTTGCAGGGCTATAGGTGCTGAATCAAAACTGCGAATTTGCACCCCAGGAACACTTTTAGCCTTTGCAGCCCCAGTTGTGCCAATTTGGACTGCGATTTTTTTATTTTTGAGACTGTCAAAACCAGTAATATCTTGATTGTCTGCACGAATTGCGATCGCTAACCCAGCCTTAAAATAGGGACGGGAAAAAGAAATCGTCTTCGCCCTCTCCTCTGTAATTGTGATCGAACTAAGGGCCGCATCTACCGTTTTGGCTTGCAAAGCTGAGATCATCCCATCAAAAGGCAGACTTTGAAAATCCACTTTAAAGTTAGCTGTAAGTGCAATCGCATTCATCAAATCAATCGAAAAACCTTGTAACTCACCACCTTGTCTTTGAAACTCAAAAGGTGAAAACGTTGGTTCCGTAGCAACCCGCAGAGTTTTCCCCGCCCTAGAGTTCACAGCACAGCTAATCAGTAATAAACAGCTAAAACCTACGAAGACACATAAATACAGCCAACGCACAAAACCAAATTTAGCCATATTATTTTCTCTCTCCCTCTGCGCTCTCTGCGCCTCTGCGGTTACTTAAAACCTTACAATCAACTGTAGAGCAGCTTGACATAAGTAATGAACAATACCATCCCCGCCATTATTTTTGACAATATCGAAAAAAACTTTGGTTCTCTCAAAGTCCTTAAAGGAATCACCGGCGAAATCAACCGGGGAGAAGTCGTTGCAGTTATCGGTTCCTCCGGTTGTGGTAAAAGTACTCTACTACGCTGCTTTAACCGGCTAGAAACCATTGACAAAGGGCGTTTAATAATCAATGGTATCAACTTATCCCGACCCACTGTCAAATATAACCAACTGCGGGAACTACGGACACAAGTAGGCATGGTTTTCCAGCAGTTCAACCTATTTCCTCATCTCAGCGTCCTGGAAAATATGACACTCGCACCGCGTAAAGTCTTGGGTAAAACACCGAAAGAAAGCGCCCAAATAGCGAGATTATATTTAGAAAAAGTTGGCTTATCTGACAAAGCCTCTGCTTATCCCGAACAACTTTCTGGCGGACAAAAGCAACGAGTAGCGATCGCCCGTAGTTTATGCATGAATCCCCAAATCATGCTATTCGACGAACCCACCAGCGCCCTAGATCCTGAACTTGTCGGCGAAGTTCTACAAGTGATGCAACAATTAGCAGCAGAGGGAATGACAATGGTGGTTGTCACCCATGAAATGCAGTTTGCCAAAGAAGTAGCCCATCAGGTGATATTTTTAGACAAAGGTATTGTGACAGAACAAGGCCCAGCTTATGAAGTGCTGACCAATCCCCAAAGCGATCGCCTACGTATTTTCCTAAGTCGCCTTCAAATAATTCGTAATTCGTAATTCGTAATAAAGACTTCCTTTAAACTCCTCACTCACTACTTCCCACTCAGCACTCAGCACTCATAACTCAGCACTAATTAAAGGTATTCGCGTAAGAAATCAAAGGGATCATCTTCCCAACATGGTTCAGGTATCAGCCAAAATAAACTACCGCTGATGTCGGCTTCAATTTCATCACCATCGTCTCTATCAAATAGTTCTATCAAAGCTGTCCAATCACGTTCTCTCAGAGACGTTAACGATGGGGCATATACCTGAAAATTATTTGAGTAATTCACGCGCAAAGTTGTGCTTGACAGCCGTAAAAAGTTAGTATAGAAATTTGGAAATCATCAGATTCTAGCTTTGACAACCACAGTTATACCAATTCAAAATTCCAAATTAAGAAGGACTGATTTAATCTGGGTTTCCAGGTTTTTATCAGCCACATTGTTTGTTTAATTGGTATTAAATAGTTGTTTTGATACTATTAAATATGGACTACTATCATAAGTGTCTCACAATTTAAATAGGACTGCTATAGTATTTATTACGTAATTACAAGCTGTGTGCAACTTTTACTCGAACCTAACCCCCCAGCCCCCTTCCCTACCAGGCTATGCGTTACCCACATCTTTCTTTACAATCTTAAAACCCTTGCTTTATAAGCATCTTAAGGACTGAAACTTTAAGCCTACTTGACAAATAATCATTTATTCTTCTCGCTAAAACAGTGTTTTTATTGAGAATGAAAAACGAACGAATCAGGGTTCTAGAGACGTGAGTTAATACTCTCGAAATGTTAAGAAAGATGTGGGTAATGGATAGCCCTACCAGGGAAGGGGGAGAATTCAAAGCCTCTCTCCTGCAAGGAGAGAGGTTTGGAGAGAGCTCAAAAATGAACTTGCACATCGCGTTAATTACAAGCTGAATTTACTCAGACCGGAAAAATCCTTCAGGCTGCAACTCGACTAGTTCCACGCCAAAGACTTCCGCAAAGGACTGTGCTATGTAAAAACGCACTTCTTGGCAAGTGATACCTGGAATCCATTCGGCTAAACTGCCTACAGGTTTATCAGAAATACCGCAGGGTACAATGCGCTCAAAGCCTGTCATGTCTGGACAAACATTTAATGCAAAGCCGTGCATGGTAATCCAACGGCTGACTTTAATCCCAATCGCCGCAACTTTTCGCCCTTGCAACCAAACGCCAGTAAAAGCCGGAATTCTTTCTCCCTGCAACCCATAAACTGCTAATACGCGAATTATGACTTCTTCGAGTTGGCGTAAGTACCAATGGAGGTCTTTACGATAACGTTGCAGATTTAAAATTGGATACCCCACCAGTTGACCGGGACAATGATAGGTGACCTCTCCACCTCGTTCAACTCGCTGCACATCATATTCACCTTTGTCAATATCAAATTTGAGAAAATCTGAGTTGCTTCCTTGTCCCAAAGTATAGACAGGCGGATGTTCTAGCAAAATTAACACGTCATCTAGCTTGGGGTCATGGATGCGCTCAGTGAGGAGCGATCGCTGCCATCCATGAGCTTTTAAGTAAGGCATCAATCCTTGGTTATACAGCAAACAACGGTTTATGTGTGGTTCCATACTACGGATTATGCCAAAAATCAACTGTATTAAGGACTAAATATATTTCAAATTAGAAGATTGGAGTCAAAAAATGTAAAGATTTGCAAAGGATTTTAAAGGAAAGTCAAGGGAATATGCATTAGAAAATACAAAGTGCTAGCTTGAATATACAACCTCAATAGGTTTTAGGAGGAATTCTCTGCAATAAGCATCATGCCAAGACGATAAAGACGATATGTACTGGCTGATGACTCTCATAAAGTTAGTTTGCATTTCAAACAGAATCAAATTTCCACAAAGACTTGTATTATTGAACAACAGCAAGCAAACTTCAACCGAACACAGAAGGAGCAAATATCAACAGTTCTGTAAGCGTTGTTTTAACACAAAAGACAGTTACAGGAGCTACTGCTCAAATCTCCTCACTAAAGAGTTCTAGGTGAATATCCAATTGGATATCAGCGCAGAGATGAGGAGTAAAATCAAGGGTATAATGAGCAAAAACCCAGACTTAGTAAGCTTAGAGACAGCTTACAAACAGTACATAGATAAAGTTCACAATTTGTTTTGGCGGGAGTAATAGACCTTACCGCAATTTCTTTTCATACAAAGCAAATTCACACATCAAATATTCAGTGGGAGAGTTTACATGAAGCTTGTCATCCACGGCAAAAATATTGAAATCACCGAAGCAATTCGTGAGTATGTACATCAAAAGATTGAGAAAGCAGTTAGTCACTTTCAGAGCATTACAAATGAAGTGGATGTGCATCTTAGCGTCGCCCGTAATCCCCGAATTAATCCAAGACAAGCGGCTGAAGTAACTATTTACGCTAATGGTAGCGTTATCCGTGCCGAGGAAAGTAGCGAAAACCTATACGCCAGCATTGACTTAGTTGCAGATAAAATTGCCCGTCAACTGCGGAAGTACAAAGAACGGCGTCAAGATCAGAAAACTAATGCCCTACCAACAGAAGTAGTTGTTGCAGATGCGGTAGTCACAGATTTAATTGGCGATCGCACCCCCGAATTGCCTAACGAAGTCGTCCGCACCAAATATTTTTCCATGCCGCCGATGACCCCTACAGAGGCCCTGGAACAACTACAACTTGTGGGACACGACTTTTATATGTTCCGCAATTCTGAAACTGGAGAGATTAATGTAATTTACGAACGCAACCACGGCGGTTATGGTGTGATTCAACCCCGCAATGGTAACGGCCATACCAACGGCAAGAATGGCAAGTCAGCCCACGCGAGTATTGGTATGCCGGAAAAGTCGCATTCGATTAAATAGGGAATGGGGAATGGGGAATGGGGAATGGGGGAGAAATAACCAATGCCCAATGCCCAATGCCCCAATCTCTCATTTCGCAAGCTGTTGCAAAGTTTTCAGCGCTTCCTCAACGTGACCTTTAAAGTTAAACATTGAATCAAATACGTATTGCACAACTCCTTGTTGGTCAATGACGTAAGTAACGCGACCAGGGAACAAGCCAAAGGCAGCTGTTGCGCCATATAGCTTCCGCACTTGGTCGCCTTTATCAGTTAACAAAGTAAAAGGTAGATTGTATTTCGCAGCAAATTTTTGGTGAGATTCGCTAGAGTCAGCACTCACGCCGACAACTTCAGCACCAGCGCTTTTAAACACTTCATATTGATCACGAAAGGCGCATGATTCAGCCGTACATCCAGGTGTGTCGTCTTTGGGGTAAAAATATAGGACAACAGCTTTTTGTCCGCGAAAATCCTGTAGGCTAACTGTTGAGCCATTTTGAGCAGGTAGAGTGAAATTAGGAGCGGTATCTCCAACTTTGATTGCCATAATAAGTGGTGGTAATTACTTAACAAAATTTTACCTTGTATCCAAGTCCATAAATTTTGCTTGATTACTTGCATCAAGCGGAGTAGCTTAGATACTCATCTAACACAAAATTCCGCTTATGCGCCTGACTTCACTGGATGTTTTTCGCGGCATTACCATCGCTGCTATGATTCTCGTCAATATGGCGGGAGTTGCAGATGATGTATATCCTCCCTTAGCCCACGCCGATTGGCACGGTTGCACACCAACTGACTTGGTGTTTCCCTTCTTCCTCTTCATTATCGGTGTAGCGATGACTTTCTCACTGTCAAAGTACACCGAAGAAAATAAACCAACCTCAGCTGTTTACTGGCGGATATTGCGCCGCGCCGCCATTCTCTTTGCCTTGGGATTGCTGCTGAATGGCTTTTGGAATCAAGGTATTTGGACTTTTGATTTGAGCAGCATCCGCATTATGGGAGTGTTGCAGCGCATCAGCCTTACCTATCTGCTAGCTTCCTTGGTAGTTCTCAACCTGCCGCGTAAAGGTCAATGGATACTAGCAGCAGTGCTACTTATCGGCTACTGGGTAACGATGATGTATGTACCAGTGCCAGAATATGGTGCGGGAGTTTTGACGCGGGATGGTAATTTCGGCGCTTATGTTGACCGCCTGATTATTCCCAAAGCACATTTATATAAAGGTGACGGGTTCAACTTTATGGGAGATCCAGAAGGACTTTTCAGTACTATTCCCGCCATAGTAAATGTCCTCGCTGGCTACTTCACTGGTCAATGGATACGCAGCCAACCTGTACAGTCACGCACAAGTATAGGTTTAGGATTATTTGGAGTCGGTTGCTTAATTATTGGTTGGGCGTGGGGGTGGACATTCCCCATCAACAAAAAGCTGTGGACAAGTTCTTATGTGGTCTTTAGCAGCGGTTGGGCGTTACTGTTGCTAGCGGCTTGTTATGAACTGATCGAAGTACGGGTGATGCGTCGCTGGAGTAAGCCTTTTGAAATTATGGGCTTAAATGCGATCGCTCTTTTCGTTGCATCGGTTTTATTGATTAAAATCTTAGTCAGAACCACTATCGGCACTGGCAAAGACGCTTCTAGTACTTACAATTGGATTTACCAGAATTTTTTCGCATCTTGGGCGGGGGCGTTGAATGGTTCCCTATTGTTTGCCATAGTCACCGTGTTGTTGTGGTGGGCTGTTGGTGTTCTGATGTATCGGCAACGCTGGTTTCTCAAAGTATAAATTTGAAGGCAGGCGTCAGAATATGAAAAGTTTTTTGTTGTTATTTACGTTTTAGGGTATTCAAGGTTACAACAGGTATTAAGTAATAGGTTTGTAACACTTTAGGAACAAAGGTAATCGCAACTTTATCTATCTATATTATTGGTGCGTTAATCTGCGCTTTCTTTAGCGAACTCACTTAAATTCTGATATGGTTTCTAACGGCGGAAGCGTATACAGACTTATCTGTGCGTTGAAAATTCTTATTTCTTCTAATTCACTAAATTAATCCATAGCAAAATTGTGAGGTAATGGATGCGTCGCATAAGATTTTGGCTATTTTTGCCAATTGCTTTAATATTTGGCTGCTCAGATCAACTGTTTCAATCTAACCCATCTGTCGCCAAACCTAACCCAACAGTCGTTCCACAACAAACTAGTCCGACTTTGTTAGCAAAGGCGAGTTACCTTTCACCATTGGAACAACAGGTAATCGTTGAAACAAATAAGGTACGAACAAATCCCAAGGCATATCTCCCAATTCTGGAAAATTATAGAAAGCGCTTTGAGGGGAACCGAGTCAAAATTTCTAATAATACCTATTTGCGAACTCAAGAAGGAGTTAAAGCAGTTGACGAAGCGATCGCATTTTTGAAATCAGCACGTCCTGTAGGAGCCTTGAGTGCATCTAAAGGTATGTCTTTAGGAGCAAAAGACCACGTTAAAGACCAAGGCCCAAAAGGTGCTACAGGTCATAATGGTAGCGATGGTAGCAACCCTTTTACTCGCATCAACCGCTATGGTAAATGGCAAACAACCGCAGGCGAAAATATCAGTTATGGCCCAAGCACTGCTCAAGATATCGTCATGCAATTAATTATTGATGATGGTGTGCGCGATCGCGGTCATCGAAAAAGCATTTTTAACGGCGCTTTTAAAGTCTCCGGTGTTGCTTATGGAACTCACAAATCATATAGAACAATTTGTGTAATTAACTACGCTGGTGGGTATCAAGAAAAATAACTTGAGATGGGGAATGGGAAAGAAGCAGGAAGCATGGAAAAAGGGAGAAGAGTTTTCCCCCTCTGCACAATGCCTTATTCCCAACTGGAGTTTAGACTAAGCCATACAAAATGACCCAGCAGGGCTGAGTTAATC
>NZ_JBDNJQ010000229.1:0-10213 GCF_051172895.1 Nostoc sp. CALU 1950
CGTCTCATGGTCAGGCGATTAGCTATTTAACATTTACTTTACGAATCAGCTCTTAACTAAACCGGATTGTGGTATAAACTGCATTGAAGTGATGAGGACACTCAATGGAAGTTTTCTTAGCTAATATTAATCATATTGAAAGTGTTTCAGTACTATTTGATCGGTATCGTATTTTTTACAATCAGCCATCAAACCTTAAAGCTGCTAAAGAGTTTCTCAAAGAACGTTTCCAGAATAATGACTCGGTAATGTTTGCAGCTAATGATAATGGAGAATTAGTTGGATTTACTCAGCTTTATCCCAGCTTTTCTTCAGTGTCGATGAAACGAGTATGGATATTGAACGATTTGTATGTGGAAGAGTCGTATCGCCGCAAGGGAATTGCAAAGTTATTGATGAGTTTTGCGGAAAAATATGCAAAAGAAAGTGGAGCCATTCGAGTAATTTTAGCTACTCAAATTTCTAACATAACCGCCCAAAAACTCTATGAAGCGCGAGATTACATTAAGAACGAAGAGTTTTACCATTACGCTTTACCATTGCAGTAGTGGCATGATATGAAAACAAAAAACCCGCCGTAGCGGGTTAAACAACAAAACTATGAACGATGAAAACTTGATTTAACTGGAATATCTCATTTCAGCTTCCAGTTGACGAATCAGCTGTTCGTCGCCTTTTGCTCTGGCTATTTCCAAGCGATGCTCTAGGCTTTTTTGAATATTCGCTCTGTGAGTTTCTCGTGCTTTGCTCACACTTTGTAGTCTATTTTGATTCATAGTGATTACCTGGTTTAATTTTTCACTTTATTGTCTTGTCTTCTTAACATAACACATATTTTGTAGCTGTTGCTACAGAAAAATATATTTTTTATATAATTTTACCAAAAGATGTCCAAAAAGCAGATAGATCAACAACCACTCGTGACTTTACTAAGCGATTTCGGCGATCGCGATGTTTATGTAGGCATAATGAAGGGAGTCATAGCCCAAATCAACTCCAGACTGAGGGTAGTAGACTTAACACACCAAATTCCGCCGCAAGATATTGCCGCAGCCAGGTTTAGCCTAATGAATGCTTATCCCTATTTCCCAAAGGGAACAGTGCATATAGCAGTAGTAGATCCGGGTGTGGGAAGTAAACGACGAGCGATCGCAGTAGAATTTGCTCAAGGGTTTCTGGTAGGGCCAGATAATGGTATATTCAGCGGCGTACTCAGTCAAAGTCCAGCGCTCGCAGCCGTCGAACTCACAAATCTTAACTATTGGCGAACTCCTCAACCAAGCAAGACTTTTCACGGTAGGGATATCTTTGCACCAGTGGGAGCTAATCTTGCTAGTGGTGTCCCCCTCAAACAGCTAGGAAAAGAAATTGATCCAGCAAGTTTGGTCAAACTAGATATAGATAAGTGCAAGCAGACAACCAATGGTGTAGCGGGTTACATTCAATATATTGACCACTTTGGCAACCTAGTCAGCAACATTCCAGAGAGTTACGTCCAAGGCAAAACTTGGTGTGTGCAAGCCGCCGGGTTGAATATACCAGGCTGTGAAACTTACAGTGATGTCAAGGTGGGAGAGATAATAGCTTTAGTTGGCAGTCACGGCTGGGTAGAAATTGCCATTAATCGCGGCAATGCTCACTCACAGTTACAGATTAATTTACAAGATGCACTACAAGTCTTGTTTTTATAAGACTTGAATTGCAATAAAGCAACTGCTGAAAGACATAAGTTTAGAAATGGTGACATTAAGTTCGTTTCATTGCTCATAATAATAAAAGTAACCCTTGAGCAATTTCTTGTTGTACTCTACTAGAGAATCATCATTATATTCTTAACTATGACTACACAAACACTCTCGGCACCAGAAGTTTATCAAGGTCAGTTTGGGGAATTTACAATTACTCAGAGCGATCGCACTGGCGTAATTATCTACCGCGCTGGGTTAATGGTAGCAGCACTGAGCTTTGCCATCGGCAGCGCTTTGATTTTATTCAACAATAACCCGACCGTTTTCACCATACTGACACCTCTATATGCTTGTTTTAGTCTCGCCCTTGGTGTCAGTTTATTTACGATTCATATCTATATGGCGTCACTGCACCGAACTTTGCAAGTTTTTTGGGCGATCGGTACTATCACATCAGTGATATTGGCAATCTCTAGTAGTGAACCTTTGGCTCTTACTGTTTACAATCAGCCGATTACCTTATTCGGAGTTGGTTTTATCTTCGTTGCTTTGACAGGTATTTATTTTAAAGAGGCTTTTTGTTTCAATCGCCTGGAAACCAAAATATTAACCCCAATAGTACCGCTACTATTATTAGGACATTTGGTGGGAATCTTACCAACTCAGGGAGAAAGTATTTTATTAGGAATTTGGGCGATGTTATTTTTAGTGTTCGCCCTACGAAAGACAGTGCAAGAAATTCCTGCGGATATTGGAGATAAGTCTGTATTTACCTACTTAAAAGAACAACGTTTAGCTAAGGTTTAATGCAGGCAAAAAATCGTCGGTGTCAAAAATTTCCAAAAATCAAACTAATCAAACGCCAAGAAATGTGGACACTTACGGCTCAAGGGTGGGCGATTGCGATCGCTTTGATTGCTTATTTAATATTTTTCACTATTACTCATGTACACTCATTTCTTGCCGTAACTTCCCCAATCAAATCAGCACAAGCATTAATTGTTGAAGGATGGCTACCAGATTACGCTATAGAAGAAGCTTTGGCTGAATTTCAAAACGGTTCTTATTATCAAATAATTACTACCGGAGGCACATTAGGAAAAGGAAGTTATCTTACCGGATACAAGAACTTTGCAGAGGTGACAGCCGCCACTTTCATAAAACTTGGTTTAGAAACAGAAAAAGTGGTAGCTGTTCCGACACCTTTCGTGGTTAAGGATCGTAGTTATGCATCGGCTGCTGAATTTTATCGCTGGCTATCCAATTCAAATTTACAGATAGAATCAATTAATCTTTTTTCTTTGGATGTTCACACCCGTAGGAGTTGGCTAATTTTCAAAAAATTACTGAATCCTGATATCAAAGTTGGTGTGATTGCTGCCAAAACACAAGATTACGATCCAGAGAAATGGTGGGCTTCTAGCGCAGGTGTGCGGACAATTATTGATGAAGCGATCGCTTATGTTTATGCACGCTTTTTGGACTGGAAAGCCTAATAGTGATAATTCGTAATTCGTAATGACGCTCGATGACTCGCTAACGCTGCGCTAACGTAATTAGTAATACTCGCCAAGGACGAGAAGTAAGCTACGTAATTTGTAATTCCCCGACTTATTTGAGAAGTCGGGGGTCTATCTACTGAGCGTTTTATGTTTAATTAGGTTGACATACTTACTTACTTACTTAGTATTACTAATAATGCTTGCCGATAAATTTTTAGACCCTCTGCATTCAGATGGTCGCCATCACTGGTCAAATTTTCTTTAAGAACATTATTTTCATACAAGGGTGCTAGTCCTGCTGCTGCAACTGGCACTTTTTCTGTTTCAGCAACTTGATTAATCAGAACATTAATTTGTTCAACTCTAGAAAGTGGGGCTGCTACAGTTGGATCTGAGCTTGCTGCAACTGTTGAATAAAAAGCTGGAATGAGAAAAATCTCTTTATTTCCCATTGTTCGGACAAGTGCGATCGCCTCTTGGAGATTTTTGCTAAACAACTCATCACTAATTCCATACCAAGCATCATTTCCACCTATGGCAATAATAGCTTTTTCGCATTTCACCTTAGTAGGAATTAAACTTTTCAGTTGTTCTAATAATGAGATTGTACTCAGACCATTTAACCCAAAATTAAAAGTACCACTCCCAAGGGTATTACCAAGTCCAGCCGAAATAGAATCGCCAAACAAGCAACCGGAGAATTGTTTATCTTGGGCTGCGAGTGTCTGATATTGCAGTGCAATTTTTCCTAAAGGTGAAGTACTTACATTGTCCTTTGGTGGTGCATCAGCAGAACTAGAAGAAGAGTTTGCCATGCCAACTAGCCGGGAAATTTTTGACACGTCAACAACTAGTTGATTACTGGGATAAGCTTCTAGAAAGCTGGTTATACCTAAACCTTCTGGTGATTTTGATCCTAAAATCAGGGCAGATCGTAGGGCTTGTGTACTGGCTTGATCGCGACGAGCGATCGCACTAGAAGCAAAAGATAAAATTTGCTTGCCCATTCCTGTGTTGAGCAGCTTATCTAAAGCCACAATATCAAGAGACATTTTTACTTGAAGGGCATCTTGAAACTTCTGTTTCTCCTTAGCGCTTAGGTAATCTAGGAAAGATTGCAAATCGCTAGAAGCCTTTTGTGTCTTGTCATAGTTGCGTATATCTGCCACCGGGATCGATTGCTCAAACAATCCGTACCTGACAGTAACTTTTTCGGCTGCCAAACTAGGCAACAAACCAAGTCCACTATGCAGCAGTAAAAATATTAGGCACCCACATAGGCTTATTAGAAGACGATAGAAATATTTCATCACAAAATATAAAAATAGATAGTCAATAGTTAATAGTCAAGAGTCAAGGGTCAAAAGTCAAGTCGCTTTGCTCCAATTAAAAATTAAAAATTATTAATTAAAAATTGCAAGACGCTCTCTACGAGACGCTGCGCGTAGCTTGCTTCTCTGTAAGAGTACGCGGACTCGCTAACGCTGCGCTATCAGTGGGGGCTTTTACCCCAAATTAATTAATTAAAAATTAAGAATAATAATTTTTAATTAAAAAAAGGTCAAGGGTATAGCCATTTTCAATCCGGTGAGGTGCAGGTATGCAAATAGAATGCGACAAATAAACTATCTTGTAGAGACGCGATTCATCGCGTCTTCACCCAAGGATGTGTTGCAATTATTAATTGAATTGGTATGAGGTCAAATTTGGGAATACTCAATCCAGTAGGCGTGAGGATGGAACGGTGGTAGAAGAAGGTGCATATTGGCTAGCTTGGGCACAAATTTCTGGAATTGGCCCGGTATTATTGCGACGGCTGCAACAGCATTTTGGTACGCTGGCAACAGCTTGGAACGCTACCAAAGCACAATTGGGAGAAGTGGAAGGTTTTGGTTTGCAAACATTAGAAAAAGTAGTACAACAGCGATCGCGTTTGCAACCAGAACAACTATTCACCAAGCACCAGCAGGAAAACTCTCATTTCTGGACACCAGCAGATGCAGATTATCCCCGCTTACTGCTGGAAACTCCAAGTCCGCCGCCGATTTTGTACTATCGCGGTGAAGTCGAACTCCAAGAAAATCTCGGACAAAAACCGCTGGTTGGAATTGTTGGAACACGCCAACCCTCAGAATACGGTATCCGTTGGACTCGCCAAATTAGCACAGCTTTGGCTAAAAATGGCTTTACAGTTGTTTCTGGAATGGCAGAGGGAATTGACACAGAAAGCCACAGCGCTGCGATGAAAGCAGGCGGACGCACGATCGCAGTTTTGGGAACTGGTGTAGATGTCATCTATCCACATAAAAATCGGGATTTGTACCAGCAAATTTTGACAGCTGGGTTAGTCGTAAGTGAGTACCCGACAAAAACCCCACCCGATCGCACGCACTTTCCCCGTCGTAATAGAATTATTGCAGGCTTAAGCCGCGCCATCTTGGTAATGGAAGCGCCGTTAAAATCTGGTGCCTTAATAACAGCCACATACGCAAATGAATTTGGTAGAGATGTCTATGCGTTACCTGGAAGACTTGATGATTACCCCTCGCAAGGGTGCTTAAAGTTACTGAGTCAGGGAGCTTCTTTCATTCTTAAGGAACTAGATGAACTGTTAACAATGCTAGGAGCAATACCACAACTTGATGGAATCGAGGCTTCCACAGCACCAGAACAGTTAATTTTGCCAACTTTATCACCAGAACTACAAAGGGTAATGGATGCGTTCGCAAGTGAAGCTTTACCCTTCGATTTTATTGTCCAACAAACCAGTATGGCTGCTGGCTCAGTTTCCAGTGCTTTGTTACAGCTGGAACTTATGGGTTTCGTTTCGCAACTACCAGGAATGCGCTATCAAAAAAGTTAAGAGTTAAAAAACAACATTGTCCAAGCATTGCTCTTGAGGAAAACTTTGCGATTTACTGAATGTACGTCCCTGGTAACATCTTTGTAGCAGAAATTTCGTTAACTTGTATAAATCATACTTATAACCGATGGCAATCAGGACACAAAACTGATGAAATAGGGTTAGTGTTGCGAATTTGGAGTAATGACAGACAGCGTTTTAATTCTTGGTGGACGAGGGCGGATTGGTAGCAGTGTTGCTCAGGATCTAGCTACCCATACGCAGGCAAAAATTACAATTACTGGACGTTCTGCGGAGTTTGGAAGGGCTGTTCGCTTGTCTTCGGGAGGACAAGTACAGTTTTTGATATTGGACTTAGTAGAAGTTGACAAGCTGCGAGATGCGATCGCAAACTCTAACTTAGTCATACATTGTGCTGGCCCATTTCACTATCGAGATACTAATGTTCTCGAAACCTGTATTGCTCAAGGCGTTAATTATCTAGATGTCAGCGATCATCGCTCCTATACCAGCAAGGCTCTCAATTATCATGAACAAGCTGCTGCTGCTGGTGTGACAGCAATTATTAATACTGGTATTTTCCCTGGTATTTCTAATAGCATGGTACGTCAGGGAGTTGAACAATTTGATCAACCAGAAAAGATCCATTTAAGTTATTTAGTTTCTGGTTCTGGTGGTGCTGGCATTACAGTGATGCGGACAACTTTTCTAGGGTTGCAGTATCCTTTTGAGGCTTGGATAGATGGAAAATGGGAAATAGTCAAGCCTTACAGTGAAAGAGAAGTAATTGAGTTTCCATCCCCATATAGACGTAGCGGAGTTTACTGGTTTGATATGCCAGAAACCTTTACACTGCCCCATGCTTTCCCATCAGTAAAAACTGTAATTACTAAGTTTGGCTCTGTTCCCGATTTTTACAATCATCTAACTTGGATTGCGGCACACATTTTCCCCAAGTGGTTAATGCAGCGGCGTTACATGATTGAATTTCTGTCTCATGTCAGCCATTCAATGACAGATGTCACTAATAATTTTAGTGGGATTGGGGTAGCAGTTCGTTCAGAAGTTACAGGGCAAAAAAATGGTAAAACTGCTGTTTATTGTTCAACTATAGTACATGAAAATACAGCGATGGCTTCTGGTTGCGGCACAGGTAGTATTGCCCAATTATTGCTAGAAGGCAAACTCAATAAACCAGGTGTTTTTGCTGTGGAAGAAGCACTACCAACAAATTTATTTGAAGAGGCAATGCAAAGCCGAGGAATTAAAATTAATTACAGTTGGTTATAGCTTAATACGCTCGGATTAAGAAAAATAGTAGGTTGGGTTGAGCAATAGCGAAACCCAACTTACGCAGCTTAAGGTTTTCATGCCTAACTGAACCGTATTGGGGTTGGGGAGAGCTATTTAGGGTAAAGTCCCACTAAACTAAAATAAATTAACTATAACTAAAAATTAATATATCCTGCGGTAGAAGTAATAACTGTACTTAAACATTTAGTATGCCTGTGAGTCTTGAGTATCGAATCTATTTATACACCAAAAAGACTCATAAATAAGATAGGAGAATTTCTCAATGCAAAAAATTGTATTAGCTTTCAAACAAGCCTTTTCTAGTATTTTGCTTGCTGGCTTGATGATTTTCATCAGCTTGTCAGGTTTATTTATTGTCGGTCAGCAAGCTAGTTATGCAACTACTCTTGAAGAATTAAAGCTAATACCTCCAGAGTATAAACCGAATTCTGAAGAAAAAGTTAATCGTGCTTACGAATATGACCCAGGTGTTGGCGTTCGAGAAGAAGAACGACAAAAAGCTTATGAGCAAGCAAAAAAAGATTCAGCCAACCTTAATACTATTGAGAAGGCTTACGAAAGGAATTTGAAGGCTGAGAAAGAACAAAATCCTCCAGAAAGTTTTGGTGAAAAAGCGAAAGAAGTGATTGAAAAAGTGACAGGTAAATAGTTAATACAATTAAATTGTAGGTTGTGTAATCGCCGATAGTAAGCCACAAAAATTTTCAGGTGTGTTATGCCAATAACACACCTGAAATTTATGAAGTAGTTTTTGTTTGATTAGTAAGATTGTGCTCATACCACTTCATTAATGGAGTTGCACTAATTCCATGTAAAATCACAGAAACTACAATAGTAGTATAAGTTATCCAGGCAATTTGTTCAGCGGCCTCACCTTTTAAGCCATGACCAAATGCATAGGCGAGATAGTATAAAGAGCCAACACCACGAATACCAAACCATCCAAATAACAAACGAGTTCCTGGATGCATACTTCTACGGCGTGATTCTAGAGGGCTTTTACCGATTGTGCTAATCCAAACTCCTAAAGGTCTGATGATCAAAAATAATGAAATTATCACTATCAAAGATTGCACAGCATAATTGAGCATTGGTTGCAATAATAATATTGAACCCAATAGTAAAATTGTTCCAACTTCTAGCAGCTTTTCAAGTCGCTCAATAAATTCTAATTGTGCTAGCGGTTTTTCAGGATTTTTGTAACTGCGTTGGACGACTAACCCAGCTACAAATACTGCCAGAAATCCATAGCCATTAACTACTTCTGTTAATGAATAAGTTAGCAAAATTATACTGATGGCAATAAAATCTTCCATTATTTTATCGGAAGGGAGGCGCTTTTGAATTTTTTTATCAATCCAAACTATTGATTTAGCAACAGCAATTCCCATAATAATACCAACTGCGATCGCCCAAATTAAATCAACCGTAATCCACTGTTTAAACCAGTTACTCCAGTTATCATCTTCTAATGCATGAATGCCAAAATAAACAAAGGGAAACGCTAAAGCATCATTTAACCCACCTTCAGAGGTTAAACCAAATCTCAACTCATCTTGGTCGTTTATATTGGTCAGTTGTACTTCTGATGCTAAGACTGGATCTGTTGGTGCGAGAATTGCCCCTAATAAAATTGCTTCTCCCCAATTCATTCCTAAAAATAATTTACCTACAGCAGCCAAAGCAAAAATTGAAATTGGCATCAGAAAGACAATCAATCGTACCGTAATATCCCAAACCCTTAACCTTAATGGGCGAACAATTTTTAAGCCGCAGCTAAATACAGAAATAATTACTACAAGTTCTGTTATTCTCTCTAGTAATTCGGCGTTGAAAGCTTCATCTTGACGTAATTGAATTAGACCTAAACTATAAGGGCCTAGAAAAATGCCAACCAGTAGGTAGATAATCGCAAAAGAAAGAGGTAAGCGAGCAATTAAACCTGACGCTAATGTGACTATCAACAAAAGCAGACCAATCACAAATAGGTCAATAATATAGATATCTACCATATAGCAATTTACATAAAAATTAGGCGTTGCTTTGTAAGCTTAGTTGCAATAGCTTTGTATTAGGAATTACCTATGGACAGATTTTCAGGGATTAGGGACTGGCGACCAAATTGGCGAGGACGCACTTTGATTATTCGCCTCTGTGGGATCTAGCACGGCAATATCGCTAATACACCCCTCTGTACTACTAATGGTCGATTACCAATACGGTGTAGGGCTAATGGCAAAAATTTTGGGTTTTCGAGACGCGATAAATCGCCGTCTCTACAAGTGTTTTGGTCTATATCCCCTACTTTCTCACTCAGATATCGCCCATTTTAGTACAAATATACTATAATAGAGAGAGCGTCCACAAAGCCTAGCCAAATGCATAATGGCTCCGTGAAAACCTTCTGGAAGATGGATTCAAGGGTTAGTTCGATGATGAAGCATTATATTCTCAATCTCAATCCGACTGCCAAGCATGAATGGGATCGGTGTATTTTACGTGACCCGCTGACTGCCAAACGCCCAGACATTGCTAAACTAATTGCCGAAGCAGTTGGTGCTGATACAGGTAGTTATTTGGTGAGCGTGAATATCGAAGTTCAAGTTTTGCAGCAAGCCGCAGTACCTCAAGCTGAACAACTCTCGCTTTCATTTCCAGAAGTGAGTGTGCCGTCACAACCACAACTGCGGGAAGCGGCTTGATGCGATGCGTGCGATCGCCTAGAATATCTGCATTACTAAGTTCGTAGTCAAGACTAAAGTCCTGAATTTTTAAGCACTGAAGTGCTTAGGGTGGTCAGATCCCCGACTTCTTTAAGAAGTCGGGGATCTCGTAGCCCAGCAAAA